>CAKUKT010000098.1 GCA_934663655.1 uncultured Victivallaceae bacterium | reverse complement strand
ACGCGACGTTGCAGGAATCGGAGCTGGCCGGGGGCGCGCTGACGCTTCGCGCCGGCAAGAAGAATTTCCGGCGGCTGTTACTCGGCTGACCCGCGGGGAGGTGCCCTCTGGTTTTGCCGGAGAAGAATGCCATGGAGATACCCGGCTGACCGGCGACGGGAGTCCCTGGTTTTGCCGGAGAAGAATGCCATGGAGATGCCCGCTGACCCGCAAGAAGAAGGGAAGCCGCGTCGTTGATCCGGGAAAACCGGTTGTAATTAAAAGCCCGGGGGAGGCGGCGGCTGAGGTTTCATTGTTTCAGCGTTCGATGCCCGGACCAGCAGAAAACCCGGCGCCGCCATCAAAGATGACCGCCGAAAATCGCCGGCGGCGCCGGATAATGATTTTTTTTTGCCGGTTTTTATGAAAAACTGCGGTTAACCATTTGAAAAATCCCGATTTGCGGGATATTTTATGAAACGGCTGCGATATAGCCAGCGAAGGGAAGCGCGGCAATCGCGGTTTGCCGGAAGAATTTTCCGGGGGTACGGAAGACCGGGACGGCCTGCGATGCTGCGGGTTGTCGAGGTGTTCAGGATCCGCGGAAGAGGTTTTCCGGTGCCGGAGGCGCGGGAAGCGTTTTGATCGGACCTTACCCGATGAGAACGCTGCGGGAAAGCGCGCCGGCAGAGTGCGAAGCGGTACCGTTGATACGGGACGCGGGGTCTCTCCTGCGGCTCCCCGGGGTGACGACGGCGATCGGAGTCCGGAGAAAGTCCGGACAGTGCGAAAACGATCGCTGTGCACCTGGAGGAAGCAACAGGGGTGGCTTTGTTGTGTTCGGGAGGAAGTGTTCCGTAATAAAAGCAGATCAAGGTAGGAACCAGATTTTTATGGAAGTTAGAGCTTTAACTAAAAACGTGCGGATATCTCCGGAAAAGGCGCGTCACATTTCGCGTCTGATTCAGGGAAAGAGCGCGGTTGAAGCGCTGGCGATCGTCGAACTCAGTCCGCGGAAAGCCGCCGCGTTGATCGGCGACACCCTGCGTTCGGCGGTGGCGAACGCTGAAAACAACTGCGATGTCAACCGCAAGGCGCTGACCGTCAAGGCGGCGCTGGTCAGTCCGGGGCCGATCATCAAGCGTTTTCGCCCGAAGGCTCGCGGTTCGGCCGGTCGTATCCGTAAGCGGACCAGCCATCTGGAAGTTATTTTGACCGATTAATGGAGAAGAGATCGTGGGACAAAAAGTAAATCCGATCGGTTTGAGAACCGCGCTCACCCGCGACTGGGAGTCACGCTGGTTCGCCGATAAGAAGAGCGCCGGTAAAACGCTGTTCGGCGAGTGGCTGCACGAGGATCTGGCGATCCGCAAGTACATCAAGGAAAAATTTTCGGCGGCGGCCATTGCCAGGATTCAGATCGAGCGGTTTTCCAACCGCGTCCGGGTCAACATTTTCTCGGCCCGCCACGGACTGCTCATCGGCAAGAAGGGTGCGGAGCTTGAAGCGCTTCGCGCGGCGATTTCCAAGCTGGTAAACGGCAAGGAAGTTTACGTTGAACCCAAGGAAGTTCGTCGTCCTGAAACGTGTGCGCAGCTGATCGCGGAGAATGTCGCGCAGCAGCTGGAGCGCCGGATCGGTTTCCGGCGGGCGATGAAACGGGCGATCCAGTCGGCGATGGATATGGGCGCCGACGGCATCAAGATCAACTGCGCCGGACGTCTCGGCGGCGCGGAACTTGCCCGTGAGGAGCAGTACAAGGAAGGTCGGATTCCGCTGCACACGCTGCGTGCGAATATCGACTACGGGTTCACCGAGGCGAACACGACGGCCGGAAAGATCGGCGTCAAGGTTTGGGTGTGTCACAAGGACTCTGCGGAGGAAGAAGATTATGCCGTTAATGCCAAAAAGGGTAAAGTACAGAAAGGTGCAGCGCGGAAGTAACGCTGGACTCGCCACGGCCAACAACAAGTTGGACTTCGGCGATTTCGCGCTTCAGACGCTGACCCGCGGGTACATCACCAACAATCAGATTGAAGCCGCCCGTGTGGCCATCAACCGGCATCTGAAACGCCGCGGCAAAGTCTGGATCAGAATGTTTCCTTATCGTTCCTTCACCAAGAAGCCGCTCGAAGTCCGTATGGGCAAGGGAAAAGGCGCGGTTGAAGGCTGGGTTGCTCCGGTGCTTCCGGGCCGGGTTCTCTTTGAAGTGTCCGGCTGCAGCGAGTCGGTTGCCAAGGAGGCGATGAGCCGGGCGGCCAACAAGCTTTGCGTGCGCTGCAAATTTCTCTCCCGCGAGGGATAAGTACGGAGAGACAATTCTAAAATGAAGAACAAAGACATCCGTGAGATGACCGACGTCGAACTCAAGGCCAAGCTGGTTGAGATGCGTCGGGAAAAGTTGAATCTGAAGATCCAGTCCCGGACCGGGCAGCTGGAGAAATCGGCTCGCATCCGTGAGCTGCGCCGCGACATTGCGCGTATTCTCACCGAGACGACGGCCCGCAGCAACGCCGAGGTGAAGTAATGAGTGAATCAGTTAATGCCGTCGAACGCGGCAACCGTAAGGAGCGGGTCGGCGTAGTGGTCAGCGACGTTCAGGACAAGACCATCGTCGTCAAGGTTGAGCGCCGCACTGCGCACCCCCTCTATCGCAAGATTGTGAAAGTGAGTAAGAAGTTCACTGCTCACGACGAGAACAACGAGGCCAGGAAAGGCGATTTCGTCCGGATCTCCGAGACGCGCCCGCTGAGCCGTAACAAGCGCTGGCGGCTGCTGGAAATCATCAGTCGCGCCGCTCAGGAATAAGCTGCGGGAGGATCATTCATCATGTTGCAGATGCAGAGTATTCTCGAGGTGGCCGACAATTCCGGCGCGAAATCGCTGCTGACGATCACGGTTCTCGGGCAGTCGAAAAGATTCGCCGGGGTCGGAGACATCGTGAGCTGCGCCGTGCAGGAAGCGCTTCCGGACGGTTCGGTCAAGAAGGGCCAGCGGGTGAAGGCGGTGATCGTGCGCACTGCGAGCAAAATTCGTCGTCCCGACGGTTCCTATCTCAAGTTCGACGAAAACGCGGCGGTGATCATCGACAAGGACAAGAATCCGGTCGGCACCCGTATTTTCGGACCGGTTGCGCGGGAATTGCGTGACAAGGATTTCATGAAGATCATTTCGCTTGCGCCGGAGGTATTGTAAGATGCAGAAATACCACGTCAAAAAAGGCGACAAGGTCGTCGTCAACGCCGGTAACTTCAAGGGCGAAAGCGCCACGATCAAGGCGATCATCGCCAAGAACGACCGGGTCGTGCTCGAACTTGCCAGCGGCGAAAGCAAACTCGGCAAGCGTACGGTCAAAAAGAGCAAGGAGAACCCCAACGGCGGCATGATTGAGCGTTCGGTTTCGGTGCATGTCTCCAATGTGGCGCTGACTCCGGAGGCCGCGAAGGCCAAGCTCGAAGCCAAAGCGGCGCGCCGCGCTGCGAAGGCCACCAGGACGGAGTAATGTAAAATGCCTGATATGAAGAAAAAATACGTCGAGGAAGTGCGGAGCGCTCTGGCCGCGCAACTCGGGCTCAAGAATGTGATGCAGATTCCGAAGCTCACGAAGATCGTGATCTCCACCGGTATCGGCAGCGACAAGGAGCGCGACGCCTTCACCGAAGCCAAGAAACACATCGGCGCGATGACCGGTCAGGAACCGGTGATCACCAAGGCGCGCAAGAACGTTTCCAACTTCAAGCTCCGGGTCGGGATGCCGGTCGGTGTGATGGTGACGCTTCGCGGCAGCCGGATGTATGAATTTCTCGATCGTTTTGTGCACAACGCGCTGCCGCGGGTGCGCGACTTCCGGGGGATTCCGAAGACCGGTTTTGACGGCGTCGGCAATTACAACATGGGCATCAGCGATGTTTCGGTTTTCACCGAAGTGGATGCCGACAAGCTCAAATATCCGCTCGGCGTGAACATCACGATGGTCACGACCGCCAAGGATGACGAGGGCTGCCGGGCGCTGCTCAAGCTGATGGAAGTTCCGTTCGAGGAATAAACAAGAGGGTGCAATAATGGCAAAACTCAGTTTGATGGTCAAGGCTGCCCGCCCCAACAAGTTTCCGGTTCGGAACTACACGCGCTGCAAGGCGTGCGGCAGGCCGCGGGCATATATCGGTAAATTTCAACTCTGCCGGATCTGTTTCCGGGAGCTGGCCAGCAAGGGTCAGATTCCGGGCGTGACCAAGGCGAGCTGGTAATAGGAGGAGTAACTGGTTATGAGTATGCAGGATCCTATCGCCGATATGCTCACCCGAATCCGCAATGCCGGTGCCGCCGGTTTGAAGACGGTGGCGATTCCGCTTTCCCGGGAAAAGGAGGCGATCGCGGCGGTGCTCAAGAGCGAAGGTTACATCGCCGAGGCGGTCGTCGAGGGCGAAGGTGTGAAGCGTCAGTTGGTGCTGTCGCTGAAGTATTACGAGGGCAAACCGGTGATCGAGGGACTCGAACGTATCAGTAAACCCTCCTGCCGGGTGCATTGTTCGAGCCGGGAGATTCCCCGGGTTCGCAACGGTCTCGGCGCGGTGGTGTTGACCACTCCCAAGGGGATCATGAGCGGCCGGGAAGCGGCTAAGGCCAATGTCGGCGGCGAAGTCCTCTTCTATGTCTGGTAAAATTTCAAGGAATAATAGATTATGTCACGCATAGGCAAAAAACCGGTTGCGATTCCCTCGGGGGTCAAGGTTTCGGTCGCCGACGGCGCGGTCACGGTCGAAGGAAAGAGCAAGCTCTCCATGCCGCTGCCGCCGCATGTGGCGGTCGAAGTCGGTGATTCCGAAGTGGTGGTCACCCGGGTTGGAGAGGCCCGCGAAGCGGCCGCGATGCACGGCCTGACCCGCAGTCTGATCAACAACATGGTCATCGGTGTCACCACCGGCTTCAAGAAGGAGCTGGCGATTGTGGGTGTCGGATACAAGGCGACGCTGGCGGGCAACAAGCTCACGCTTTCGCTCGGCTTCTCGCATCCGGTGGAGTACACGGTTCCCGCCGGCATCAAGTTGACGGTCACTCCGGAAAACAAGATGATCATCGAAGGCAGCGACAAGCAGCTGGTCGGTGAAACCGCTGCTCAGATTCGTCGTTTCCGTCCGCCGGAACCCTACAAGGGCAAAGGCATCCGTTATGTTGATGAACGTATTGTGCTGAAGGAAGGCAAGTCGGTCGGCTGATGCCGGGTGACGGGTTTTCCCGGGAGATAAGAAATGTCTGTTACGGATAAAAAAGTTCAGCGTACGCGCCGTCACGCCCGGATCCGCAGAAAGGTTTCCGGCACGGCGGAGCGTCCGAGGTTCTGCGTCAGCATCACCTCGGCTCACATCTATTGCCAGTTCATCGACGACGTGGCCGGGCGGACGCTTGCGTCCGTTTCGACCCTGTCGCCCGCCTTCAAGGCGGAGAACGGCAAGGCGAACATGGAAGGCGCGGCCATGCTCGGCCGTCTTGCCGGCGATGCCGCTCTGGCGGCCAATATCAGCGAGGTGGTTTTCGACCGTTCCGGTTACAAGTATCATGGCCGGATCAAGGCGATCGCCGAGGCCGCCCGCGAAAAGGGTCTCAAGTTCTGAGCTAAGGAGAAACTTTGAATGGCAAGACGCGATAGTATCAGCGAGCCCGCGGTGGCGAGCGAATTTGATGAAAGCGTGATTTCGATCAACCGGAGCGCCAAGGTGGTGAAGGGCGGTAAGAACTTCAGCTTTGGAGCGCTGGTGGTGGTCGGAGACCGCAACGGCCGGGTCGGTTACGGCTACGGCAAAGCGAATGAAATTTCCGATGCGCTGCGCAAGGGCGGCGAGGCGGCGAGACGCAATCTGGTCAAGGTACCGATGAATGGTCAGACGCTTCCGCATGAGATTGAGGTCAAGTTCGGTGGTGCCCGGGTGCTGCTTCGTCCGGCGGCTGCCGGTACGGGACTGATCGCCGGCGGTGCGGTGCGGGCGATTCTGGAACTGGCGGGCGTCAAGGACGTGCTCGCCAAGTCGCTTGGAGCCGCCAATGCCGCCAACGTGGCGAAGGCCACCTTCAAGGCGATTGCGGCGCTCTCCACCCGCGACACGGTTTACGCCCGGCGCGGCATTGCCTGCGCTCCCAAGGCGCAGACGGTCGAAGCTCCGGCGGTCGAGAGCGGAAACTAAACGAGGAAATGTTGAAAAATGATGAAACTTCACACTCTTTCCCCGACTCCCGGTTCGACGAAGCGCCGCCGCCGGGTCGGTCGCGGTGACAGCTCCGGCTGGGGCAAGACCGCCGGGCGTGGCGAAAAGGGACAGAAGTCCCGTACCGGATCGGTGAGCCGTCCATTCTTTGAAGGCGGTCAGATTCCGCTTTTCCGGCGGCTGCCCAAGCGTGGATTCAAGAATCCCGACCGGGTCGTCTACCACCTCATCAATCTGAATGTCCTTGAGGACAATTATCAGAGCGGAGAGGTTGTGGATGTGGCGTCGCTGCGCGAGAAGAAATTGCTCGGCAAAGCCGAATTGCAGATCAAGATTCTGGCCAACGGCGAGTTGACCAAGAGTCTCACGGTTCGCGCGGAGAAGTTCTCCGCGGCGGCGGTCGCCAAGATCGAGGCGGCCGGAGGAAAGGCCGAAGTAATCGGCTGATCCGGATTTCCGGAAGGAAGAGGCGGCTCTCCCTTCCGGAAAATGTGCTTCCGGCGCCGATCCCGGGATTTTCGGATCCGGCCGGAGCATGGAAAGGAGTTTCGCAGCGGGTGTCCCGGTTTTGGAGAGCGAGCTCCTACAGATCTGGTGGGAAGCGGTTTGACACGCCGTTTTCCAGTTGGCGGGTTGAACAATTCTGAACTCCGTCTCATGGCGGGTTTTCATTAACATAAAACAGTGGGATATTATGTGGCGGGCCTTTCGTAATGCTTGGAATGTCAAGGAGCTGCGCAGTCGGCTTCTCTTTACGGCGTTGATCATCGTGCTGGTGCGGTTCGCCAGCAGTATTCCCTGCCCCGGGGTTGACCCGGCTGCGCTGGCGGAGTTCATCAAGCAGGTGGCGGCCAACAGTCAGAACGGCGGCGGCCTGATGGCGATGATCGATCTTTTCTCCGGCGGTGCGGTTGCTCACTTCGCGCTGGGGGCGCTCGGCATCATGCCGTACATTACTGCGTCGATCATTATGCAGCTGCTGGTGCCGGTGATTCCGCAGCTGGAGAAAATCCAGCGTGATGGCGAAGGCGGACGCCAGCGGATCAGTCAATACACTCGTTATCTCACGCTGCTGGTCTGCGCGATTCAGGGGGCGATGGTAGCGGCTGCGATGATCAATCCCGGCAAACTCGGTCTTCCGGTACCGAATCAGCCGCTTTTCACCGGCAGTCCGCTGGTGTTCATTCCGATGACGGTGCTGGTGCTGACCTGTACGACGATGGTCTTCACCTGGCTCGGTGAACAGATTACCGAGCGTGGTATCGGCAACGGAGTTTCGCTGATCATCACGATCAACATCGTCTCCCGGCTGCCGCATTCGGTCATCGAGCTCATCGACATGGCTCGCAAGGGAGTGACTCCGGCGGGAACTACCTTCCGTCCGGTGCAGCTGCTGGTGCTGCTGACGGTGTTCGGCATCGTCACTGCGGCCACGATTCTGCTTTCGCAGGGGTATCGCCGGGTGCCGATTCAGATGGTGCGCAAGACCGTCGGCAACAAGATGATGGGCGGCTCAACCTACATGCCGCTCAAGGTGAATTTCGCGAACGTGATGCCGATCATTTTCGCCGGTGCGATTCTGATGGTGCCGGCGTGGTTGTTCCGGATCATGGCCGAGCGTTCCGGCGGCTGGTGGATCACGCTTGCGCAGAGTTTCCAGATGGATGGAGCCGGTTACGCGATCACCTACGGTCTGCTGATTCTCGCCTTCAGTTTCTTCTGGGTTGCCAACCAGTTCAATCCGCTGCAGATCGCGGACAATCTCAAGAAAGAGGGTGCCTATATTCCCGGTATCAGTCCCGGTCAGGCGACGGCGGATTTTCTCGATTCGGCGATGACCCGGGTCACGGCTGGAGGCGCGGTATTTCTGATGGCGCTGGCGCTTTTCCCGATGTTCCTTTACAACAGTTTTCAGATTCCCTTCATGGTGGCCCAGTTTTTCGGCGGCACCAGTTTACTGATTATGGTCGGCGTAGTTCTCGATACGATGAGTCAGCTGGAATCGCACCTCACCATGCGCCATTACGACGGTTTCCTCAAGAGCGGTCGCTTGAAAAGCCGCTGATGGAACAACTCAACGGCTGCAAAATAACGATGGTTTGATCGTTGATATAAACCGTTGAAAACGGCAAAACAGTCAGGAAGCCCGGGGGAAATTTTCCCGGGCATTTTTTATTTCCGGACAATGATCCCCGGCACATTTATCTGACCGCAGGTGATTTACCGTGTCGCTTGCATATCATTCAAAGCGGGGCTATATTTAGAACTTATCCCTAAATAAAAGATGAAATCCAAGAAAATTATGCTATATTTGCATTCTGTAACGCGGGAGGTG
>CAKUKT010000097.1 GCA_934663655.1 uncultured Victivallaceae bacterium | reverse complement strand
CGATGAAAATAAACACCACGACAAGAACAAGAATGATAATCGACGGCAACATTGGCGTTCTCCAGTTGTTCAGAAATTTGTAATCACATTCACTCCATGAAGAGGTTCCGGCTCGTGAACACCGGTTCGCTGGTCAGGTTGATCCCGAGCCGCCGCAGCCCGTTGGCATCTCCCGACGGAGGAAGATGGCTCATGTGCATCTCGCATCCGCGCAGTTCGCCGAGCCGGCTCATCGCCAGTCCCGCCGCCGGATTGGAGGGCGCGCTCACACTCAACGCAATCAGCGTCTCATCGAGCGACAGACTGATCTGATGATTGCGGAAAACCTCCCGCTTGAGGCTGCCGACCGCTTCGATGACCTGCGGCGACAGCAGATGGAGCGGATCGGGGAGAGCGGCCAGATGTTTGATCGCGTTGATGACGCAGCTCGACGAGGCGTGCAGCAGCGGCGAATTTTTACCGGTGATGATCGTACCGTCGGCGAGTTCCAGCGCCGCCCCGCAGAAAATGTTCCCGCTCCCCTTGCCCTTCTGCCGGGAAGCCTGTTCGGCGGCTTTGCGCGCGGGCATGACGACCGCCCGGTCAAGTTCGCCGACGCCGAGCTCGTCCATCAGCAACTTCAGCCGTTCAGTGACCACCCGGTCCACCGAACCACTCGCGTAATCGCAGAGCGCCCGGAAATAACGCCGGATCACCTCCTGCGTGGCCGCCTCCCGCACCACTGCGTCGTTGGTGATCGCAAAGCCGACCCGGTTGACCCCCATGTCGGTCGGCGATACATAAAGCTGCTCCGGCGACATGATCCGGGCGCAGATCCGCCGAACCACCGGGAATATCTCGATGTCACGATTGTAATTGACCGTGGTCTCACCGCGCGCTTCCAGCTGAAACGGATCGACCATGTTCACGTCACCGAGATCGGCGGTCGCCGCTTCATAAGCGATATTGACCGGATGCTTGAGCGGCAGATTCCAGACCGGAAAGGTTTCAAATTTAGCGTATCCCGCCTTCACCCCGCGCTGAAACTCATGGTAAACCTGAGACAGGCAGGTGCCCATCTTGCCGGAATTGGGCCCCGGTCCGGTGACCACCACGATCGGCCGGGTGGTTTCGATGTAGGAGTTCGCTCCGTACCCCCGGGAACTTACAATCGCATCCACGTTGGTCGGATACCCTTCGATCGGTCGATGGGTATAAACCTTGATGCCGCGCCGGGAAAGCCGGTTCAAAAACAGCTTCACCGCCGGCTGATCCCGGTAACGGGTGACCACCACCGCGCACACATCCAGCCCCCAGTTGCGCAGATCGTCGATCGTACGCATCGCGTCGGTGTCGTAGGAAACCCCGAAGTCGGCGCGGATCTTCTTCTCCTCGATCGCCCCGGCGTGAATGCAGATGATGATGTCAACCTTGTCCTTGAGACGCTGCAACAGTTTGATTTTCGCGTCGGGATCAAACCCCGGCAGCACCCGGGCCGCGTGGTAATCGCAGATCAATTTGCCGCCAAATTCAAGATAGAGCTTGTCGCCGAACTTGCCCGCCCGTTCCAGAATCGCTTCGGATTGTTCCCGAAGATATTTCTCGCTGTCAAAACCTTCCCGTACCATAATCTGTCGCCGCGCCCTCCATTTCCAGCACGGAACCGGATCCGCAAACACGAGGCACGCCCCCGTATTCAGCCGGAACCGGTTCCGGAATCACTGATAATATAACCCGCCTCCCGGGTCGCGACAAGCTCCCGGGATCACTTTTTCACCGTCCGGCGGCGATATCGCGCAGCAGCGCCTTCAAGCGGGCGCCCCGGCTGCCGGGTTCGGTGCCGAATTTGCGAACGCGCAGCATCCTGCTGATCTCCCGTCCGAGACGTTTCAGACCGCTGTCCAGAGCCGCGAGTTCAGCTACACAGGTGTCCGGCTTCCGGGCAATCCGCTCGCCGGTGTGGGCGAGCTGCTGAGCCAGCCGCTCATCGGCACCACTGCTGCCGTTAAGTTCGTAGGAGTTGCACACCAGCGCCACCGCGCGCAACCGCGCCAGCAGACCGCAACGTCCGGCAACCGGAGCGAACTCGTCGGCCTGCGGATATTCGATCTCCAGACGTGCTCCGGCAACGACATCGATCTCCGCCGCCCGGATCACCAGCGTGAACGTCACGCCATCGTAACGCCAGCCCTCGCCGGTCGCGGCAAGACGATAATCGAAACCGAGTTCGCGCCCGTCGAGCCGCACCCGCCGCGGCGGCATCACCGCATGAATGCGGAACTCCACCGCCCGCTTCGCCAGAAATCCCGGATAATCCCCGCGGCTGCGCCGGACCTCCACTACCCGCTTCGCGCCCTCCCGGAAATGCGCCAGCCGGATCTCGGCAAAACGTTCCGGATAGTCGGCGGAAATACCATCGTCCTCGTAGAGCCGATATTCACCGGCCTCTCCGGGATAAACTTCGACCAGCAGCGTCGGGAAACAGGCGTCGTTGAGCCGGCGCACCCCCACGCAACCGGGAATAATCGCCCCTTCACGGACGAAAACCGGCATCTCGTCGATCGCATACCCGCGGCGGATCACCTGCCCGCCGTCGACCAGTTCGCCGCGCACCGTGTCGAACCACCGTCCCCCCGGAGGCAGGAAGCTCGCCACCCGCGCCAGACCGTCGGTGTCGCTGACCGGTACGGTCACCGGATTGACGATCATCTCGCCGCCGAAGAAATATTCATTCTTGAATTTATAGGCGTTATCCTCCTCCGGATAGTCGTAGTAGAGTCCGCGGCAGAGGCTGATCCCGGTCTCGAAGGCGCGGCGGTTCTCGCTGTAGATGTAGGGCACCAGTTCATAACGCCGCCGCGTCACCGCCGCCATCAGCGAAGCATAGGGCTGCGGATACGCGAAGAAGCGGCGTTCGGATTCGAAATTCTTGGTGGTGTGCGTGCGCAACACCGGCGAATATGCACCGAACTGCACCCAGCGCAGATAGAGTTCGGGTTCGATCTTGCCGGGCATGTGACCGCCGATGTCGTGACTCCAGTAACCGTAGAGAATGTTCGCCGCCGTCGCCGTGAAATAGGGCTGGTACGCCAGCGACTCCCAGTTGCTGTAGGTGTCGCCGGAGAAGCCCACCGCATAACGTCCCGATCCCGGCCCGCCGTAACGGCTGAAAATCAACGGCCGACGACCGCGCTTCTGCATATCCTCCCAGTGCAGGTGGTTGAGCCAGGGCAACGGATCCAGCCCTTTGAGCCGGGTCTTCTGCCCCTGCTGCCAATCCATCCACCAGAAATCGATTCCCCGGCGTTCCTCGGGATGATGCAGCAGTTCAAAATAGTTCTTAACATAACGCTGATCGACAAGATCAAGTTCAATCCGGTCACACTTCGCCGGATCGACGCCCATCGCCGCCGCCATGGCCGGGAACTGCGCCTCATGGCGTCCGACCCCCTTTGCCGGATGCAGGTTGAGCGTGACTTTGCAGCCGCGCCGGTGAAGTTCGGCGAGAAACTCATCCGGATCCGGAAAATAACGGCGATCCCACGTGTAGCCGGTCCACCCTTCCAGGTGCCAGTCCATATCGACCACCATCACATCGATCGGCACTCCAAATTCGTCGAATGTGTCGATGATCTCCTCGATCTCCCGGTCGCTGTAGGCCCAGTAACGGCTGAACCAGTACCCCAGGGTGAAACGAGGCGGCAGCGGCTGCGAACCAAATACCTCCGCCGCATCCGCCAACGCCTGCCGGTAATCGTGGCCGTAGGCAAAAAGATAGAAATCCTGCCGCTCACCTTCCGGACGGTCAACCACCCATTTCGCGCCGTTGACCAGATCGTAGACCGCGCTGCTGGAATCATCGATGACGTTCCAGCCGTCGCGGGAAATAAAACCGTTTCCGAGGTCGATGCGCTTGCCCTTGCCGGGGTTTTGATTCTTGTCCCACTTGATGTGCCGGTCGCCGATGCACTGGTCGAGCGTACGGATGGTCCCGTGGAGATTGCCGGGATTGGCCGCTCCCGGATGCCAGGTGATTTTGCTGCCGCTGAGTTTGAAGAAGGCGCGGCAGTTTTCCGCATTCAGCGGCGTCGAACCGTCACCGTCAAGTTCAACGATAAGTTCCGAACTCTCAATCCGCAGTTGCGCACCCCGCCACTTCACCTTGAGTTCGACCGCGCCGAGATCGCGGTTCATCACCGCCAGCGACTCCCGATCCTCAAAGCGTCCGTCGGACGCATACTCAAAACGCACCAGGCGCGGCGTGAGAAAACTCACCCGCACCTTACCGTTGACCACGCAGTTCTCCGGCCGGGCCGGAGCGGTTTTAAATTCAAGTTGTTCGAGCATATCCCCTGCTTCCCCGTCTATTGTCTTCTCAGCCGGGATGCAAATGCGCCATCGTGTTCGCGCCCCGGCAGCAACTCCTGTTCACACTCAATCACAAACTCCGGATGCCGGGCGACGAAATCGTGCACCTGACCGGAATTTTCCTCCAGTTCAATACTGCAGGTGCTGTAGATCAGCACCCCGCCCGGCGCGGTCAAACCGGCCGCCCGTTCCAGCAGCCGCCGCTGCAGTTCCACTGTCCGGCGGAGTTCCGGCACCGAAAAACGCCATAACGCATCCGGTCGCCGCCGGAACACCCCGGTGTTGGAACACGGCACATCCAGCAGCACCACTTGAAAATCCCCGCTGATGACACCCGCAGGATTGGTGCCGTCCTCAACTACAATCTCCACCCGGCCGAGCAACCCCCGCCGGGCGAAGTTCTCCCGCGTCTGCCGCTGCCGGGCCGCCGAACGGTCAGCGAGCACCAGTTGAGTCCCGTCATTGAGGCGTTCAAGCAGCATCAGCGCTTTACCCCCCGGCGCCGCGCACATGTCGAGCGCCCGCAGCGCCCGCTGCCCATCGGTCACCGGCAACAACGACGGCGCCAGCGCCGCCGTCGGATCCTGGACGTAACAAACACCGCGGCGGAACTCCTCGCCGGCGAAAAGCCGCTCCGGCTCCGCCATTGTGTAAAATTCAAAACCTCCCGCGGCGGAAATTGGTTCCGCCTGCCAGGAAGGCGGCGGCACCATCCCGCGTTCGCTCCGGAACGTAAATTCCGGCTCCGCCAGCAGCGCCGCGGCAAATCCGTTCAGCACCTCCGCCGGAAAACGTTCGCGCCAGCGCGTCAGCACTACTTCCGGAAAAACCTCCTCCGGTTTCTCCGGCGGAATCCGGCGTTCCGCCACCGCCCGGCGCAATACCGCATTCACAAACCCGGAATGTCGGCGTCCCGCCGTGTCCACCGCAATATTTACCGCCGATGCCGCCGCAATCGAACGCTGAAAATATATCTGCGTCAACGCCGCGCGCAGCAGATTGCCGATCCGCGCCGGCGGCGTGCGGGGCGCCAGCCGGGCCAGCTCTCCATCCAGAAAACGGCGGTGTTTGAAGAAATTCAGCAGCAGATGCGCCAACGCCCGACGATATTCCGGAACAGCACGGTCGAGTTCACCGTCCAGCGTGCCGGCACCGGCAGCAATCACGCCGATCGACCGTGCGGCATCGGCAAGAATCCGCCCCGACACCCCGGACGGCTCAGCCATTTTCCTCGTCCCCGAGGTGACGCCCGCAAAGCAGATAGTTGACCACGTAATCCCGGATCGAATCGGCCATCGGCGCCGCCTCCCGGGTATAACCGAGCGAATGCAGCTTCTCCATCTCGGCGCAGGTGTAATACTGATATCGGTCGCGCAGTGATTCCGGCATTTCGATGTACTCGATGTCCACCGGGCGTCCGAGCGCGGCGAAAACACTGCCGGCCAGTTTGTTCCAGCTCTCGGCCCGCCCGCTGCCGATGTTGTACAGCCCCGCGGCGCCGTCACGCCCGAAAAGATAGAGCACCATGTCGACGGCGTCCTTCACGTAGAGGAAGTCCCGAAGCTGTTCGCCGTCGGCGTACTCCGGACGGTAGGATCTGAAAAGTTTCATCTTCCCGGTCGCGGTGATCTGCTCGAAAGCACGCAGCGCAACGCTGCGCATCTCCCCTTTGTGCTGTTCGTTGGGACCGTAGACATTCGAAAATTTGCAGCCGACCAGTTCCCGCAGGTATCCCCGCCGCCGCGCCACCAGATCGAACATCTGTTTGGAATACCCGTACATATTCATCGGCCGCAGTTTGTCAATCGCGGCTTCATCATCCCGGTAGCCGTTCTCGCCGTTCCCGTAGGTCGCACAGCTCGAGGCGTAGACCATGCGCACATGGCGCTCCACACAGTATTCAGCCAGCTCCAGCGTCGCCTGAAAGTTGTTGTCCACCAGATAGGAGGCGTCGCGTTCCGTCGTGGCCGAACACGCCCCGAGATGAAAAACCCCCTCAATCGTCCCGGGAAGTTCACGCCGCCGCAGCCTTTCCCGGAAGATCTCCTTCTCCCAGTAGTCCGCGTAACGCAGCGGCGCCAGATTCTTCCACTTGTCGGAACAACCCAGATGGTCGACCACCAGAATCTCGTCGATTCCACGCTCATTCAGCGCCCAGACAACCGCGCTGCCGATCAGTCCGGCTCCGCCGGTCACAATATACATTTGCCGTTTCCCCTCACCATTTCCGTTGCGGCAACTAATCCGCCGCCCTTCAACTCAGCGATCCGTGGCTCCGCCACCCAGAAAAAGCTGACGGTTGGCCGACGCAAGCGTTTCATTCTGCTTCTGGTTGATCGGCCCCTCAAGGCCGGTAAGACGCGCTTGAACAGAAAAGTTGGTGTCCCAGACGTTGCTCTTGTGCCTCGAAGTCTCATATTCAAACCCGAGGTAAGCGATCAACTCCACACAATGGAACTGACGACTCAGCGAAAATCCGATATCACTGGTGTGACCGCGTACAAAGTCGTAACTGAAAACAAACGCTCCGAACGTCCGACGATCCGGCGTAAGCGGCGCACTGACTCCGATCGTAAGATCCTCGGAACGCGTGGTATTGTAGTTGTTGAAGTAACTTCCGGCATCGATCTGGGTGAGCGTCGACCCCATCGAATAGGCGCTGCGCGCACGGTAGGCATTGATGTAGTCGTACCCCAGCCGGAATTTGACATCTTCGATCGGCTCGTAGGTGAGCGAAATATTCCAGCGGTTCAGCCACTTGAGACCGTTGTCGTCATCGTCTCCGGCGGCAACCACGGTGGGACTGTCGCCGGTATCGACCAGCAGCTGCGAAGTCAGCCACAGATTGCGCATAAGGTAGAGTTCCAGCACCGTTCCGAAGTTACCCATGTACCCGAAGCCATCCTCCTTCTCCAGGTGGACATCGAGGTAGTTCTCCATCGCAATCAGGTTCACCAACCGGTCGCGCTCCCGGGTCTGCAGGCGATTTTCCATGCCGATCCGGATGAAATTCTGCTTGTCGATCCGATCAATGTCATCAAAGTAGTAGAGATGTTCACGACTTTCGGTCGGCTTGCCGATGTAGGTGTAATTCACGAAGGGACGGAAAATATGGCGCAGTCCGTCAATGCCGAACCAGGAACTGCGGACATTCTGCCAGGTATTGTGAATCTTGGTCGAAGCCTCGACGCCAAGTTCCCACGCTACCCGCACCCGCGAGCCTCCGTCATCATCGTAGTTGCGCAGCCGGGTGGTCCCGGTACTCTGCGGATCCGCCGCAAGGAAAAGCTGGATCAGCTGGTCGTCGGAGACCCGTTTCTTCGATGAATTGGAATAGGCGGTCATCTTGACGCCGGCACGCGGCACCAGCGTGAGCCAGTCCAGCGAAATCGGATAGTAGAGGAAATGGGTCATATCAAAGCGGAAAGCTTCGTAATCGCGCAATCTGCTGTCCGGCACGTGGATCTTCGGCTCATAATCGAAATCGATCCACCGCATCCGGAAATAGTCGCCGGAGAGGTCGCCCTGATAGTAGATCCCGGTACCGAACAATTCCTGACGCGGCACATCGATCCGAAATTCGGGCAGCTTTTCAGCCGTCGAATAACTCTTCACCACCTGGGGCCGATAATAAACCGCCGCGCTGAAGTGGTCGAACTGCTGCTCCAGCGCCGCGAAGGTCGCCGGCTGCGGATCGCTGTCGAAACGGCTCGAAAAGAAATCCTTGCGGAAATAGTAGTCGCTTACATATTCAAACGCCCCCCGGAAATCCAACCGCGGAGTGATGTGCGTCAAATTGCTGATCCGGAAATCAAAGCGGCCATGAGGCACTTTGAGGCGGTAATCGTCATAATCTTCGCTCTCATAAGGGCGCAGATCGTAAATGCTGTAGGCCAGAAAGGCGGTTTTACTGCGTTCGGTGACAAAATCACCGGTAACGCCGTAACCATAGCCGCGCTTCTCGTAGATGTCGAAGAGCAGTCTGACGCTGCTCGAGGGGTAGTCGAGCAAATCGAAACGCTTGGACAGCAGTCCGTAATACCCCCAGTCCCCGTTCTTGCCGAACTGAATACTGAACAATCCCGGAGATTCATCTTTGGGCTTGTAGAAAACCGGCAGCCACAACACCGGAATCCCATAGATCTCCACGGTGCCGTTGGTCAGCCACACCGTGTGGTCACCCCGATCAGTGTCGATGTTGCCGACACCGTAAAGTCCGGTCCGGTGAGGAATCAACCGCATCGAACCGGCGGCGATCGCATAGTGGGCATTGCC
>CAKUKT010000096.1 GCA_934663655.1 uncultured Victivallaceae bacterium | reverse complement strand
ATCCGCCGGAGCGCCGCAGCACCCGGACTTGCATTCTTTTTCACTGTTTTTGCTCATATTATTATCCTCCTCGTTTTTAAATCATTTTTTTTCAGCCGACCTTGACGACATGCTTTTCGGGTTTCTCCGCCTTGCGTCTCGGAATGGAGAGCTGGAGCACTCCGTCGACATATTCGGCACTGGTGTCGCCGCCGTTGACCGGCACCGGCAGTTTTACGCTCTCCTCGTAGCTGGCGATGGAGCGTTCGCTGAAGATGCAGCGGGCGTCTTCATGTTTCTCCTCGCTTTCACTGTGTTCGACCCTGACCGTCAGGAAATCGCCGACCACTTCGATGTCGAAATCGGAACCTTTGCAGCCTGGGCAGGCCATCTTTACTTCCACCGTGTCGTCGTTTACCTGTACGTCAAGCCGGGATTCCATCTCCCGCCCGGAGAACAGCCCGAAATCGGGCAGACGATCGAAAAAAGCTCTCGCGAGTTTTTCCGCCGACGGAAAAGTCAAGTCGAAACTTGCACTGTTCCCACCATTTTTAACCAACAGATTCATAACTTTATCCTCCTTCATGTTAATTCTTCCGGCGCCCTTGCGGCACCGCTTTTCACTGGTGAATAAAGCAATTCACATGCCAAAAAACGGTCCCGGCGCGACCGACGGTTGCAATCGCTTTGAAATGCGACATATTGTCCCGGTAGGTGGTAAAAATTGACCCAGCCGGGCGAAAGGGTTTGGCTTTGGCGGAGCCGGGATGTATATTATAAGGACAACGAATCCGGGAGCGCGCCGCGCTCCTGTAAAGATAAAGGAATCAGGCAAATGAGCGATACCGTGGCCGGCAGTCTGGCCAAACGGATAATTCCCTGCCTTGATGTGGCCGGCGGCCGGGTGGTCAAAGGGACCAATTTCATCAACCTTGTTGACGCCGGGGATCCGGTGGAAGTGGCGCGCGCCTACGACCGTCAGGGGGCCGACGAACTGGTTTTTCTCGATATCGGCGCGAGTCACGAGAACCGCCGCACCATGCGCGACGTGGTGGAAAAGACCGCGCGGGAACTCTTCATCCCGCTGACGGTTGGGGGGGAATCCGCAGTGCCGAAGACATCCGGGAGATGTTGCTGGCGGGAGCGGATAAGATTTCGGTGAATACCGCCGCAATTCTTCGGCCGGAACTGATTCGGGAAGGGGCCGAACGATTCGGCAGTCAGTGCATTGTGCTGGCGATCGACGCCCGGCGCACTCCGGAGGGATATCGGGTCTTCTCCCACGGCGGCCGCCGGCGGGTGGAACTTGATCCGGTGGAGTGGGCGGTACGCGGCGTTGAACTCGGCGCGGGCGAAATTCTGCTCACCAGCATGGACAGTGACGGGACTCATGACGGTTACGACTGCGAACTCACCGCGGCGGTTTCCCGGGCGGTCAACGTGCCGGTAATCGCTTCCGGCGGCGCGGGAACGCCGGAACATCTGGTTGACGCGCTCACCCGGGGGATGGCCGATGCGGTGCTGGCGGCGGGAATTTTCCACTTCGGGCAGTACACGGTCGGGGATATCAAGGAATTTCTGCGTGCGCGCGGCATTCCGGTGCGGCCCAATTTCTGAGCGGGATCATGGAACAATTTCCGGACAACTGGCGGGTTTTTCTGGATGGCGCGGTTAATTTCTCGCGTCTGTCGGCGCTGCTCGAACGCCTGGAGGAGCGCCGCCGCCGGACGACGGTGTTTCCTCCATCCGGAAAGGTGTTCCGGGCGTTTGAGCTGACCGCTCCCGAGGCGGTCCGGGTGGTCATTGTCGGTCAGGACCCCTACCATGACGACAATCAGGCGCATGGACTGGCTTTTTCGGTGCCGGATGGGGTGAAGCCGCCGCCGTCGCTGCGAAATATTTTCCGCGAATACTCCTCTGATCTCGGCGTGGACGTACCGGTTTCCGGTTCATTGGAACGCTGGGCTGAGAACGGGGTGCTGCTGTTGAACTCGATTCTTACAGTTGACGCCCATGCTCCGGCCAGCCATGCCGACTGGGGATGGGAGAAATTCACCGATGAGGTAATCGGGGCGTTAAGTGCGAAAACGGTCGGACGGGTATTTATTCTCTGGGGGAGTTACGCTGCCGGAAAGCGGCGGTTGATTGCAGAGGCTGGTCATCACCTGGTCATCACCGGGGTTCATCCCTCGCCGCTCTCGGCCTATCGGGGGTTTTTCGGCAGTGCGCCGTTTTCCGCCGCCGAACGTTTTCTCGGAGACTGGCGCTGGGAGCAATGAAGTTTTTTTGTTCCCGGGGGTTGGATTTTATTCAAAAGCGCCTATATTATGGGGATGAAAGCACACGGTTTTCGAAGTTTCCTGAATCGGATGTTTTCAGAAAGCTGAGCAGATATGAAAAATTCATCGAGTGATAAATCCTGTCCGGTTCTGACGCCGGAGCTGTTAATCTGCCCGGAGTGTTCCGAACGGCTGACTCCGGCGGATGTTGAGTCTTTTGCCCGTTGTCCCTATTGCGATTATGCTTTCAAGGTTGATGCCCGGCTGGATGATTTTGTAATTTCGCCGATGGTATCGCGCTGGGTCACTCACATCCACCAGCATTTCCCCCGTTCGTAAGCGGCAGGCGGCGTTTCGCCCTGCGGAAATCGCGGGCGGTGGCCTGGGAGTGGTGGAAACGGGGAATCGTCAGAGTTCCTCTCCGTCCTCCCGGCGTACAAATTCATGCGGGGGGCATCAGCTCCTCTCCGTCTTCCCGGCGTACAAATTCATGCGGCAGGCGCAGTGAAGGATTTCTCCTGCCACCATATCCTGGAAAGGCGTTTCAGTTTATCCCGGATGAAGGGCCATTTTCACCTGCGGAAGAGATCAGGTTGCTTTTTATCGTGTCGCCGGTCAGTTGCGGAAAGGTTGATGCCGGGAATGACCGCGGTGAATTGGTCGAGCAACTCGCGGAACAGAAATATGATCTCCAACCGCGTTTATTTTTATCCGGCAGCAGTCATTTGACGCGGCAGCGGACGGAAATTCCCGCGGGAAGTTCCCGGCCGCTGCTCTCGGGGATGGTCATCTCCTGAGAGTCAAACCCGGCATCGTCTCCGAAAACCTCGCGGAGCATCCGCTCCATTACCTGGATACTGAACCCGGGGGAATGGCAACTGAGCACCAGCAGAAAATCCCTGCCCGGGGTACGCAGTTTCCGGCACTTATCGAGCAGCGGCAGCAGATCGGTTTCAATGCGCCAGAGCTGCCCGCTCGAACCCCGACCGAAAGTTGGCGGGTCCAGCACAATCGTGTGGTAGGTGTTGCCGCGCCGCAGCTCTCTTGAGACGAATTTATTCACATCGTCGGCGATCCAGCGGATCGCGTTGCCGGCCTGCGGATTGAGTTCCTGGTTGGCGCGGCCCCATTCGATCATGCCGCGGGCGGCGTCGAGGTGACAGACCCGGTTGCCGCTCTCGGCGAGCGCCAGCGAGGCGAGGCCGGAGTAGGCGAAGAGATTGAGCGCGTTGCCGCCGCCGGGAATGGAACGGAAAAATTCCCAGTTGCGGAATTGTTCGGCAAAGAAACCGAGGTGGCCGAATCCGGTCGGCTTCACCTTGATGCGGAATCCCCCCCATTCGACGATCCACGAATCCGGCAATTCCCGCACGCGGTGCCAGCGGCCGTTGCCGGAGGCGTCGCGGATAAATTCGGCGTCGGCGCATTTCCACTCCTTTTCCGGAAGTGTCGGGGACCAGAATGCGTTCAGGGCGGGCCGGATGAGCCGGATGGGGCCGACTTGTTCAAGTTTCCGGAGGTTGCCGCTGTCGAGCAGCTGATATTGAACACTCATTGTCATCTTTCCGCGCGGTAGATGATTTCGCCGCGTCTGACGGTGAGCAGCGGCCGGTTGGTGCCGCGTTCGAAAACCGCCAGATCGGCGCGCCGGTTCGGCAGCAGCACCCCGCGGTCGGTGAAGCCGAAGCTGTCGGCGGGATTGCGGGTCACCGCCTGGGCGGCGCGGGTTTCCGGGAGATGTCCGCAGCTCATCAGGCTGTGCCAACCGGTGTCGAGCATGGTGGTAGTACCGGCGAGCGCCCCCTGGGCGGTCTGGGAATAACCGTTGACCACTTCGATTTCCGAGGGGCCGATGCGGTATCTGCCGTCGGGCATGCCGGCGGCCATGGTGGCGTCGCTGATACCGATGATCCGGCTGAGCGGTTTGCAGCGGCAGGCGAGATCGACCATCCGCGGATGGATGTGGCGTCCGTCGATGATGAGTTCGGCGGTGACGCGATCATCCATAAGTGCGATGCTGGAGAGGCTGAGATCACGCTGATGCAGCGGAGGCATGCCGTTGAAGAGATGGGTGCAGTGGCCGGCTCCGGCGTCAATGGCGCGCAGGGTTTCACGTTCATCGGCGACGCTGTGACCCATGGAGGGGGTGACGCCGCGCGAGATCAGCAGTTCGATCAGTTTTTCCGAGTTGGAGAGTTCGGGTGCAAAAGTCATCAGCTTCACCCGGCCGCCGCCGGCATCGATGAGTTCGGCCGCGAATCCGAGGTCGATCGGGTACAGGCATTCGTGGGGCTGGGCGCCTCGTTTCACGGGGTTGAGGAACGGTCCTTCGATGTTGATCCCGATTGCCTCGGCGCCGGGCAGGTCGTTATTCATGAGTTCAGCCAGGGCGGCGAGATTGGCGAGCATCTTATCGCGGGGCAGCGATACCATGGTCGGAAAGAACCCGGTGACGCCGCGCTGGCCGAGAATCCGGCTCATGTCTTCGATCCGGAGGGCCGAGAGTTCGACGCTTGAACAGTCGAAGCCGCCGGCCCCGTGAATGTGGGTGTCGATAAATCCCGGAGTCATGTAGGCGTTGGGAAATTTCAGCACTTCAAGCTCGTTGGTGAGCGAAAAACCGGAAAAACCGCCGACGGCGAGAATGGAGTCGTTTTCGCAGAGCACCGCGCCGTTCTCCACCCGCTGATCCGGAGTTATGAGATAGTCGACCACGTAGAGTCGCCGTATACGATTTTTTGCCATAAAACAGCCGTCGTCAAAATTGGAAATGGTGTTTGGAAATATAATATAGTGTTGAAAAGTTCTTTTGCCAGAACTTTCCCGGGAAAAATCGTCAGAAGAGTTCTCCCTGCACGAAATTTCCACCGGTCGGCGGTTCATTCCGCCCGGTTTCCGGGGGTTCGGCGGGGGGGGCGGCGGGGGTGGAAAACAGTTCTCCGGTTTCGGCACTGTCCGTGGCGGCGTCAGGTTCCGGGAGTTCCCGCAGCAGCGACCGAAATTCCGCGATTTCGCAGATTTCGCGGATTCGTTTCCAGTCGGGGGAACGGCGCTGCAGGAGTTCGCCGGGGTTGCGCATTTCATCCGGCAGTTCGGTGCGCAGTCTGGTCAGCAGGAGGTTGCGCCGCAGCAGTTCCGGGGAGTCGGAGTTGAATCTGGCGGCGAACCGGGTTCCCGCGAGGGTGGTCTGCGGGTGATCGAGCCAGGATTCGAGCGGTCCGAAGCGGAGCAGAAGTTCCACGGCGCTTTTGGGGCCGATACCGGGAATGCCGGGAATATTGTCAACGCTGTCTCCGGTCAGTGCCAGATAATCGGCGATCAGTTCGGGTGGTACGCCGAATTTATTCTGCACCCATTCCCGGTTGCGTGGTTCGAAGCCGCGCGAAGCCGGTGCGAGCAGGGTGATGTTTTCGTCCACCAGCTGGGAGAGGTCCTTGTCGGAGCTGATTATCGCGATCCGTCGTCCGGAACAGGCCCGGCAGAATGCGCCGATCAGGTCGTCGGCTTCAAAATTTTTGCAGGCGATCAGCGGCCATCCGAAAGCAGCGGAGATTTCGCGGATGGCCGGTATCTGCTGCTGGAGGGGGTCGGGCATCGGCGGGCGGTTGGCCTTGTATTCGGGGGCGACGCTGAGTCGGAAATCCACTTTGCCGCAATCGAAAAGCATGGCGCCGGCTTCACCGGGAAAATTTCGTTCGATGGTCAGCAGCAGCCGGGTGAATACGAAGAGCGCGTTGACCGGTTCTCCGCGGGAATTGTTCAGTTCGCGGATCGCGTAAAAGGCGCGGAAAATCTGGCTGTAGGCGTCGATGAGGACGATTTCCGGAAGAGATGTTGATGAAGTCATTTGAAGGTTGATTCCCCGGGTAATGGCCGCGGCGGGGAGACATTGAGCTGACGCCGGGCGCGAAGTGAAAATAAACTGAATGAACCGTATCGCAGGAGGAGAGGGCGGTTCACGGGCTGGTAAATGGTTCCGGTGGACGGGGACGGCGTCGTAAGCAGACCATTGCAGAGTGGTTGCCGCCGGTCAGAAAAATTTTCAGTAGGTTGAGTCATCCGCAATCATCAGGAATTTGTGCTGTTCCGACTGGCGGCAGGGGCTTTTATCCGGGCAACGCCAGGGGAACATAATGAACAACTCTCTTTGCCTCTACTGGCGGCAGGGGCTTTTATCCGGGCAACGCCAGGGAGAAATCGTGTCCTGGCAGCCACTGAAACCGCATGCTGCTAAGTCGTCACGATTTGCAGTCGCCAAAATCATCCCCATACCGCCGTCGCAGCGCCAAAATCAATAAAACCGCCCGATTCAGCCGCCAGCTTTTACCGCCAACCCGGATTCCGTCGTCGCGGCGCCAAAATCAATAAAACCGCCCGATTCAGCCGTCAGCTTTTGCCGCCAACCCGGATTCCGCCGTCGCAACGCCAAAGCCGCCGCCAGCTTTTGCAGCCAACCCGGATGCCGTCGTCGCGGCGCCAAAGTCGTTGAAATCACCCGCCCGAAAAGTGTGGTTTCAAGGGGGGTAATAAAGTTCAAGGCGGTTATCCGGACGCTTAGAGGAGTAATTATGAAGAGGAGAAATTGCGTATAAGGAGCCCGAATAACCGACCTTGAACAACCTTTACTATATCTGGGGTGTCGGTAAAAGTCAAATGAAAAGTCGAAAAAAATCGGGATATTGTGTTATAATATCGACAAAATCGACAAGTTGAAGAGGCTGAGACTTGTATTTTTTGCTTTCAACATGCATATTATGGGGGTGATTTACGGGGAGATTTTTCCCTGCGCTATTTACAGTTTGGCGATAGTGTTTCGGCAGGGTCGTTTCAGCGGAGACGGTTAGTTTTTTGCTGGAGCAGCATCCGGGACGGTGCCGTCCCGGAGAGGTCGGTTAATGCTTTTAAATAATGTATAACGGATAGATTCAAGAATAAAAGTCGTATGGAAAAGCAACAGACTGTAGCCGCATCCGCATCCGTTTCGGGTATTGCTCTGCACACCGGGGCGCGGGCGGTGGTGCGGTTGTTGCCGGCGGAGGAAAATCGCGGGATCGTATTCCGGCGGATTGACCTCGACGGCAAGCCGGAAGTCCGGGCTCTGGCCGGGAATGTCGTTGACGTTCAGCGGGGAACCACGATCGCTTCGGGGGCGGTGGTGGTCTACACCGTCGAACACATCATGTCAGCGCTTCACGCCTGCCGGATCGACAACTGCATTGTCGAAGTGAATGGTATGGAGCCGCCGATCTGCGACGGCAGTTCGCTGCCGTATTTTGAGATGATCCGCAGTGCCGGCGCGGTGGAGCAGAGTGCTCCGGTGCGTTGGTTCACCCCGGATCGTCCGGTGGCGGTTGTCGGCGGCAAGACGCGGCTGGTTTTCATTCCCGGCGACAATCCGCTGACGATTTCGTGTGTGACCTCGTTCCGCGGGTGCCCGATCGACCCGCAGCTCGAGGATTTCGAACTCGGAACCGAAGCCTACGGAGCGGAAATCGCTCCGGCGCGCACCTTTGTCGATTTCGCGGATCTCAAACCGCTGCTGGCGATGGGGCTGGTCAAGGGCGGAAGCCTCGACGCGGCGGCGATTATCCATGACGGGGCGATCATCTGCAAGGAACGCCTGCGTTTCGGCAATGAGATCGTCCGCCATAAGATTCTCGACATCATCGGGGATCTTTATCTGACCGGTCGGCGGCTGACGGGAACAGTTGTCGCCGTTCGTCCCGGCCATCCGAAAAATGTTGAACTGGCAAAACAGCTTCTCGCCCTGGCCGAAGCTGAACCGCAGCCGTAAACTCGAGGATTTGCTTCAATTATGGGAAAACTTTTGGGAATCAAGGATTTGAGGTCAGCATTGCCGCGGTGTTATCCGATACTGCTGCTTGACCGGGCGGAACAGATCGATGATAAACACTTTGTCGGTGTGAAGAATGTCACCACCAATGAGGAGTACTTCGTCGGACATTTCCCCAACCATCCGATTGTGCCCGGGGTGCTGCTCCTGGAATCGATGAAGCAGCTCGGTGAACTGGCGGTGCGCGATATGCTCGCACCCGGCGCGGATGAGCAGATTTACATCGCCAGGGTGGAAAAGGTGAAGTTCCGCCGTCCGAGCCTCCCGGGGGACCGGTTGCGGATTGAGGCGGAGGTGGTGAGTTGTGAAGCGGGTCGGGCGGTGGTACGCGCCTCGGTGACCAACAACAGCGGTGTCGCCTGTGAGGCGTTGCTGACGCTGGCGCTCCGCAAGGTGGAGGTGCCTTCGGCAATGCCGGGAGAGTTCAATCGCTTCGACAAGGGTGCCGAGACGGTGATGGACACCGCGCAGATCCGGGAACTGATGCCGCATCGTTATCCATTTCTTCTGATCGACCATATCGCCGAATTTGAAGGCGACAAGGTGATTGCGGTGAAGAACGTTTCCATAAATGAACCGTTTTTTGCCGGTTGCAGCGAAGATTATCCGGTGATGCCGGAGTCGTTGCTCTGTGAAGT
>CAKUKT010000095.1 GCA_934663655.1 uncultured Victivallaceae bacterium | reverse complement strand
CGGTCACCCCGTAGAATACTGAAGCGGTCTCAACCTCTCCGACCACAAACCCGATCTGATACTTCCGGTAGTCCCAGGCGGCGGACTCAAAACGGTCGAAATTCAACGGGTTGCCCCGGGGATCGCCGGAACGCACAATCGGCGTCCAGACACTGGGCACCTCCTCGCCGCGACTGTTGAAAACCTTTCCCTGGCCGCGCGGACGGCGCAGCGCAATGGTGAAATTCTTGTCATCGTACTCCCGGTGAATCAGTTTCACATAGGGATCACTGATCGACAACCCATCGATGGTGAAGGTATTGTACCCATCCGGAGTAACTCCGGTGGTGAAAGTGAATGGCTTGTCGTAAAGCTGGAAGTTCCGGTTGTCGGCACTGGTGTAGATCGAGACATCTTCCGGGACGACCCGGACCGGCCGATTCTTTTTACGGTCGTTGGTAAAGGTAATCCTGGTGATCGGGTAACGACGGGCTTTTTCGTTGATTTTCGCCGCCTCCTCCGGAAGTGGTGCCAGCCTCGGATCCTTCATCGCAAAGCCGGTCGGATGCTCAAGGTACCACGGGTCGAGCAGAAACCAGTTGCGGCAATTTTCGGCGAACTCACGGTATTGTTCCGGCGCTTCGGCGGGAGAGGCGCTGTCGTCAAAGAGGCTCTCCCAGGCCCAGACCTCCATCCCGTATTTGTGACCGAGGCGGATTGTTTCAGTGAGCGGATTGTAACGGGCCAGCGTATTGATGAGCCGCCGGGAGTTTTCCGGAGTACTCCAGTGGAAGCGTCCCCCTTCGCCGTAAATCGCGGCCACCCGGGTCGGATAAAGCGTCAGCCCGCAGACGTTGACGCGCAGGTAAATCTTGTCGATTCCCCCCTCGGCCATCTCTCGAATCCGCTGCTCGTAAGCTTCCAGCGGATAATATTCCTGGTTGCCATCACTTCTGTCGTAAAACGCATAATCGAGAAAATCGATCGTGGTTGCCACCGTTTTGTCCGAAGGGGTTCTTTCTGCAATCAAACCGTTGCTCAGCAACAACAAAAGCGCAGCAAAAATAAAACGCCTCATGCTCTGATCTCCTTCCTTTTTTCGATTTTTTGGCAGCAAATTGTCGACATTTATGGAGAATTTAATGATACTATACAGCCTGGCCAGAGAAAAATCAAGGGGAGTACCGTTTCCACGGCTTGTTTTCCGCCGCGGCTGGATTATATTATCATTGAGAAGACCTGAATGCCGCGGATGGCAGGACATGCTCAATTCGATATCCAAATACAATAACTTCAACCGCCCGTTGCCGCTGCAAATTCACCAGTGGGATTACACGCTTGCGGTGGATTGGAACTACCGGCGGCATGTGCTGCCTTACTGGCGCTGTTATCTTACCTGCGAGTCCGGACCCGTGATCCGAACCGGAAACCACGAATACCGCCTCTGCCCGGAAACCATCCTGCTGATATCGCCGCGAACCGAAATCAACACCTTCAGCAATCATGATTTCCATCAGTTCTACATCCATTTTTCGATGAGCTGGGACTGGCAGCGGCGGCGGGAGCGGGTGTTTGAAATTTCCACGGATAATTTCGTTCCGGCGCAATTGAAACACCTGACCACGGAACGCGATGAATGGAGCCGCAACGATTTTCTCAACGTCTACAGCTTTCTCGCCCGGGCGGCCTCCCTGCTCCCGGAAAACGAACTCAACCCGCCGCTGGCAATCGATCCGCGGATCTCCATGCTGCTGGAAACCCTCGAGTATGACAACCGGATGGCCATTTCCAATCCCGAGATGGCCCGAATGCTCAATCTGAGTGAGAACGGCTTCATCAAGATCTTCCGGGGAAGCATCGGCTGTTCTCCTCAGGAATATCTGCGGCGAATGCGCATCGAACGGGCATGCCGGATGCTTCATTTCTCCGAAGAATCAATCGAAACCATCGCCGCGGAAACCGGATTCGTCGATCGATATCACTTCTCCCGGGTGTTCAAACAGATCGTCGGCACCTCTCCGGCCGCCTTCCGCCGGGAACAATTCCCCCACGCCCCGCGCCAGAAGCGAACCAGCGATCCCTGGTTTCCCAAATAAAAACCGCTTCATTTCCGGATGTATATTCCTGGGAAATGAGCGACCGTAAGCATTCGTTTCGCACCCCGCCCGAATCCGCTCAACAAAAAAACGGGAAGAAACCCTCCCGGTTTTCCCGGTGATCTCTTCCCGTTGCATAATCGTCCGGTTCCGAACTGCGCGCCCATCTCCCGGCGGAGACGGACGCCACAGTCCAGAGGACGCCGACGACCGATGAATTACATCATGCCGCCCATGCCGCCCATGCCGCCCATGCCGCCGGCGGGCATTGCCGGTTCTTTTTCTTCCTTGATCTCGGTGATCAGGCATTCGGTGGTCAGCAGCAGACTCGCGATGGACGCGGCATTCTGCAGCGCCGAACGGGTAACCTTGGCCGGATCGAGAATACCGGCTTTGATCATGTCAACATACTCACCATTGGTGACGTTGAATCCCAGATTGCCGCTGGATGCCTTGACCTTTTCGACCACTACACTGCCTTCGTAACCGCCGTTGATCGCCAGCTGACGGAGCGGCTCTTCGACCGCGCGGGAAACAATCGCCGCACCGATCGCTTCATCGCCGGTGAGCTTCAGCGACGCGATCTTGCCCGCGGCCCGGATCAGCGCCACGCCGCCGCCGGCGACGATGCCTTCCTCAACCGCGGCGCGGGTAGCATGCAGCGCATCGTCGACGCGATCTTTCTTCTCCTTCATCTCGGTCTCGGTGGCCGCGCCGACGCTGATCACAGCGACGCCGCCGGCGAGCTTGGCGAGACGTTCCTGGAGTTTCTCGCGATCATAATCGCTGGTGGTCTCCTCGATCTCACGACGGATCTGGGCAACCCGGCCCATGATCGCTTCCTGGCTGCCGGAACCTTCGACGACCGTGGTGTTTTCCTTGGTGACGGTAACGCGTTTGGCGCGGCCGAGCTGGGAAACCGTGACATTCTCAAGCTTGATGCCGAGATCTTCGGTGATGCAGGTGCCGCCGGTCAGGATCGCGATATCCTGCAGCATCGCCTTGCGGCGGTCGCCGAAGCCCGGAGCCTTGACGGCGCAGACATTGAGAATGCCGCGCATCTTGTTGATGACCAGCGTGGCCAGCGCCTCGCCCTCGACATCCTCGGCGATGATCAGGAAGGGCTTGCCCTCCTTGGCGACCGCCTGGAGCAGCGGGAGCATGTCGTTGAGGTTGCTGATCTTTTTTTCGTGGATCAGGATGTAGCAGTCTTCGAGCACCGCTTCCATCGCTTCGGCGTTGGTGACGAAATAGGGCGACAGATAACCTTTGTCGAACTGCATTCCTTCGACGACATCGAGCGTGGTCTCAAGCGTCTTGGCCTCTTCCACGGTGATCGTGCCTTCCTGACCGACCTTGTCCATCGCTTCGGCGATGATCTTGCCGATGGTGTCGTCGCCGTTGGCGGAAATGGTCGCAACCTGCGCGATCTGATCGCTGACGCCGACGCTGAGCTTGGCCAGTTCCTCAACCACGGAGGCGACCGCCTTTTCGATACCGCGCTTGAGTTCCATCGGGTTGCTGCCGGCGGTGACGTTCTTCAGCCCTTCGCGGTAGATCGCCTCGGCGAGAACCGTCGCGGTCGTGGTGCCGTCGCCGGCGACGTCATTGGTCTTGCTGGCAACTTCCTTGACCATCTGGGCGCCCATATTGGCATAGGGGCACTTGAGCTCGATCTCCTTGGCGACGGTGACGCCGTCCTTGGTGATCGCTGGGGAACCGAACTTCTTGTCGATGACCACATTGCGACCCTTCGGCCCCAGAGTGGCCTTCACCGCCTTGGAAAGCAGCGTCACGCCTTCGAGAATGCCGCGACGGGCCTCATCGGAAAAAACAAGCTGTTTAGCCATAATTGAAATATTCTCCTTGAATTATTTGGTAATTTTGCTGATGATGCCGCCGCCGACTTATCCGACCACCGCGAGGATGTCGTCCTGATTGACCACTTTGTATTCCTTGTCGTCAACCTTGACTTCGGTCCCGCCGTAACGGCTGGTGAGCACGATGTCGCCGACCTTGACGTCAAAGGGGATCTTGTTGCCCTTATCGTCGTTCTTGCCGGTGCCCAGCGCGATCACTTTGTACTCCTGCGGCTTCTCCTTGGCCGTATCGGGAATCAGAATGCCGCCTTTCATGGTTTCAGTGCTCTCGCAGATTTCCAGAAGAACGCGGTCGCCGAGCGGCTTGATGTTTACGGACTTGGACATGTTCAACTCCTTTTCCTGTTGTTGTGTTATCTGGTGCATACACACCTTTTTTTATCGGGTTTTCCCTGTTTCAGAAATTTCCATCAAAACTCCCCGCCGGAAACGCGCCCCTGACGTGTTTCCGGCGGGGGCTTCATAATCGCCCCTCCAAGGGCTCCTTGTCGCCGGATCGCGATTATTCGACGACTTCGGCGTCAACCACGCCATCGTCGGATGATCCGCCCTTTGGCGGCGGAGGCGGCGTCTGCTGCTGCTGTTGCTGCTGCTGGGCGTAGACCGCCTCACCCATTTTCATGGCGAGCTCTTCGAGCTCTTTCATCGCCTTTTTCATGCCTTCGGTATCGTCGGCCTTGATCGCATCCTTGAGCGAGGTAATTTTCGCCTCGATCGCCGATTTCGTTTCGGCCGGAACCTTGTCACCGTTTTCCTTGAGCTGTTTTTCCAGCTGATAGACCATGCTTTCGGCATGATTCTTGGTTTCGATCTTCTCCTTGGCGATCTTGTCGTCCTCGGCGTGCGCCTTGGCTTCGTTGACCATACGCTCGATCTCGCTGTCGCTGAGACCGCTGGAAGCGGTGATCGTGATATTCTGCTCTTTGCCGGTACCCATATCCTTGGCGGTCACGTGCAGAATACCGTTGGCGTCGATGTCGAAGGTGACTTCGATCTGCGGTACTCCGCGCGGAGCCGGTGCGATGCCGTCGAGCTTGAAGAGACCGAGGCTCTTGTTGTCGCGGGCAAGTTCCCGCTCGCCCTGCAGCACCCGGACATCCACCGCCGGCTGATTGTCGGTCGCCGTACTGAAGATTTCGCTCTTCTTGGTCGGAATCGTCGTGTTGCGCTCGATCAGTTTGGTCATGATTCCGCCCATCGTCTCAATACCGAGCGACAGCGGCGTCACATCGAGCAGCAGCACATCGTTCACCTGTCCGCCGAGCACACCGCCCTGAATCGCGGCGCCGGCGGCAACCACTTCGTCGGGGTTCACGCCCTTGTGCGGCTCCCGGTTGAAGATCGATTTGGCGGTCTCCTGAACCTTCGGCATACGGGTCATACCGCCGACCAGAATGACCTCTTTGATCTTCTCAGGCGTCACATCGGCATCGCGCATGCAGTCCAGACACGGCTTGCGGGTACGCTCAAGCAACGGATCGCAGAGCATTTCCAGCTGGGCACGGGTCAGGGTGATGTTGAGATGCACCGGACCATCCTGATTCATTGTGATAAAGGGCAGGTTGATGTCGCTGGACATGCTGCTGGAGAGTTCGCACTTCGCCTTTTCGCACGCCTCCTTGAGCCGCTGCAGCGCCTGCGGGTCCTTGCGCAGGTCCACGCCGTTCTCCTTCTGGAACTGATCGGCCAGATAGTTGATCACCACCTGATCGAAGTCGTCACCGCCGAGGTGAGTGTCGCCGTTGGTGGCCTTCACTTCGAAGACCCCGTCGCCGATATCCAGCGTCGAGATATCGAAGGTGCCGCCGCCGAGGTCATACACCGCCACCGTCTCGTCGGTCTGCTTGTCCAGCCCATAGGCCAGTGCGGCCGCCGTCGGCTCGTTGATGATACGCAGCACTTCCAGACCCGCGATCTTGCCCGCGTCCTTGGTCGCCTGGCGCTGACTGTCGTTGAAGTAGGCCGGCACGGTGATCACCGCCTGGGTGATCTTTTCGCCGAGATAGGCTTCCGCGTCGGTTTTAAGTTTCTGAAGAATCATCGCCGAAATTTCCGGCGGAGAATAGACCTTGTCACCAACCCGGACATGGGCGTCGCCGTTGGCGGCCTCGACGATTTCGTAAGGTACGAGTTCGCGTTCGCGGCCGACCTCGGAATATTTACGACCCATCAACCGCTTGATCGAGAAGATCGTATTGCGCGGATTGGTGACCGCCTGACGTTTCGCGGTCTGACCCACCAGGCGTTCGCCGCCCTTGGTAAAAGCGACGATCGAGGGGGTGGTCCGATTGCCTTCGGCATTCGGGATGATTTTGTATTCGGAACCATCCATCACCGCCATGCAGCTGTTGGTGGTCCCCAGGTCAATTCCAAGTATCTTGCTCATTATTGTGTCCTCCATAAAATAGTTTTTTTATTTCGACCGGTAATAAGCAAGAGCTGTGCCAACCTCTCTCCAGCGGGGAACAGCAGGGATTTCATCGCCCGGGTGTGCCAATTTGACCCGCCCGGGCGCGCCGCTTTGACGCTATGCGCCCGGGCCGGAGACGAACAGCCAGGCGCAGTAGCCGGCATAAACCAGCAGCAGAAATCCCCCTTCGCAACGGGAAATCCGCCGTCCCGTTGCCATAAACGGCCAGAGGATCAGCGTTAAAAAGATCATCATCACCAGATCTACAAGCTCAATTCCCGGCGCGAGGATCGGACGCAGCAGCGGTGAGATCCCCATGATGACAAGGATATTCAGCAGGTTAGAACCGACGACGTTGCCCACCGCGATGTCGTTCTGGCGCCGGAGCGAAGCGACCAGTGACGTCGCCAGTTCCGGCAGGCTGGTGCCGAGCGCGACCACGGTCAGACCGATCACCGCCTCGGAAACCCCGATCATCCGGGCGGCGGCGACCGCACCGGAAACGAATAATCGCGCCCCGATGATCAGACCGATAATACCGGCCGCGGTCAGCAGCAGCGCCACCGGCAGTTTCAGCAGCCGGCCGGCGAGCTGTTCGCGCGCCTCTTCGGAGATCCCGGAGGAGTGGCGGAAACTGTAATAAAGGTAAAGAAACAGAACCAGCAGAAAAGCCGTACCGGCAATTCGTCCCACGCCGCCGGACAGATAAACCACCACCCCGAAAACCAGAGAGATCACCACCAGCAGCGGCATTTCCCGTTTCAGCAGCACGGGATGTACCGTCAGCGGCGCCACCACTGCGCAAAGCCCGAGTATCAGAGCGATGTTGCAGATATTGGACCCGACGACGTTGCCGACGCTGATGTCACCGGAACCGCACAGTGCGGCGTCGATACTGACCACCAGTTCGGGGGTGCTGGTTCCGAGCGCGACCAGCGTCAGACCGATCAGCAGCGGCGACACCCCGAAACGCCGGGCGATGGCGACGCCGCCGCGCACCAGCCCCTCCGCGCCGTAATAGAGCAGAACCACTCCCGGCACACCGCCGATCACGGCAAGAACTTCAGAATTCAATCATCAACCTCCGGAACCACTTCATCATCGTTTATTCAAATCCCAGCAGCACCGCCGATACCCGCGGCGAATTGCCGCCGTTGCGGGCGTAAAGCGCCAGCCGGTACTGGATGAAACGGTTGGCGCCGACCGGGAAATCGATCCGGGCCGAACGGGTGAAACAATCGCTGCCGTAACTCGCTCCGAACCACGGCGCTTTCTTCAGTCCGGCGATATCGGCAGCCATGCGCAGCTGGAGGCGCACTCCGGTTTCCGTCTGGAGTTCGGCATCGAGCCGGAGTTCGGTGAGCCGGAGGGCTCCTTCGGGAATCTCCAGCGGCCGAGACAGCAGATACTCCTCTTCCGAACCGTCGGAAACATTGAACGCCGGCCCCGCCACCATCCCGAGCGGCCCGATCGTCGGCAGTTTGACGGTGTTTGCCGGATTGAAGCCGTCGGGGCCGTTGTACCAGATTTTCGATTCGGCGATGTGGCTGCCGTGGGCGCGGTGGTGGCAGACCGCGAGGTCGATGCGGCCGTCCCGGTCGAAGTCGACCGCCATGCAGCCGCTGCCGGAGTGGTTGAAAAGACGCGAACGGCGGCTCACCGAGAATCCTTCCGGAGAGTTCCAGTAGATGTAGGCGTCGATATCCCGTTCGCGTCCGTTGTGGTAGCTGGTGGCGAAGATGTCGAACCTGCCGTCGCCGTCGAAATCCGCGATCACCAGGCTGTCGGCACCGTGGACCGGCAGCACCGTCGAATTATCCTGCCGGTAGCCCGCCGGACCGCCCCAGAAGATGTGGAGATTGGAGTCGAACGGTTCCTTCTTGGTGTGCGAACCGTAACACCCGACCACCAGATCGAGATAGCCGTTGCCGTTGAGATCGGCGGCCCGGGCGCAGCAGGCGCCCTCGATCGGCAGCAACGTCGCATTGGCGCGGGAGAAACCCTCCGGTCCACCCCAGAGAATCAGCGAATGGGTGGCCAGAATCTGCGGGATAAAGAGATCGAGATAGCCGTCGCCGTTGAAATCGGCGGTGTAGATGAACCGGGGTTCTCCCCAGTTTTTGGCGTCGTAATTCTGACCGCGTCCCTCGACGCCGCCGGTGGAGGCGACATAGCCCCGACTTTCGGGATCGAGGTTGATGATGATGGGATCGGGATTGAACCCATCCGGGCCGTTGCGGAAAATCCGCAGTTCCGGAGTCGCGTAGCCGCAGAGCGCAACGTCGAGATATCCGGAATGAAAGAAATCTCCGACCGCGCAGCCGTGGGCCCGATAGGTACGCAGTGCCACCCGGCCGTCGATGTCGAATCCAGCGCCGTCGCGGTTGTAGTAGACAAACG
>CAKUKT010000094.1 GCA_934663655.1 uncultured Victivallaceae bacterium | reverse complement strand
AAACGTTCCGACCCAGCACCGGCTGCGTCCGGCGCCGATTCACTCGCGGCGGAACTCCAGGCGGCGATCCTCGGGAACTTCGCCCGGGAGGAAGCGATGGCCGCGCGCCGGAATATCTCCCCGGAGAAGCTCTATGATGAATTTCGTTCCGGCGGCCTGCTGCCTTCGGAGGAGCTCGAAGCGACCTTCTCTTGTTTTGAAGCACTCCGCGCCGGAATCGACGGCAAGTCGGCGCGCAGTTGACGCCACCGGGGTAGAATATGGCTCAGCAATGGCTGTGGAACGAATTCCGGCAGATCGGGACCGACTACGCCTCCGTTGATGAGGTGGCTTCGTATGACCGCCGGATGCGTGACTTCCGCGATATCGACGCCGAAAACCGGCAGCTGCTCGAACAACTCGCGCTCAAGCACCCGGCTTCACTGCTCGAAATCGGCATCGGCACCGGCGCGTTCGCCCGCGTCGCCGCCGCCGCCGGACACCGGGTGCTCGGCGTGGATATCTCGCCCGTCATGCTCAAATATTCCGCCGCCATGGCCGAACGCGCAGGATTCACCGACATGATCTCCCACACGGAGGCGGGATTTCTCAGCTTTCCGGAGACCCCCGACGGCTTCGACGGAGCGGTGAGTTCGCTTGCGCTCCACCACCTGCCCGATCTCTGGAAGCACTTCGCGGTCCGGAAAATTTTCGGCGCACTCAAGCCGGGAGCGCGTTTTCTGCTTCAGGATGTGGTGTTCGATCCCCGTTCGGCGGCTCCGGAGGAGTATTTCCCGTCACTGCTCCCCGCCGCCGGTTCCAGCCGGGGAAATTTCGAGCGCCACATCGCCTGTGAATACAGCACCCTCGACTGGATCATGCGCGGCCTGCTGGAAAGCAACGGCTTCCAACTGATCAACCACTCAGTCACGCACGGCTTTCTGCACCTTTACACCGCCCTTAAACCGGAAGCTGCCCGGTGAATATCGAACTCTGGCCCGGCCCGATGGAGGGTCTCTGTCAACCCCGGTTTGTCGCTGCGGTAAATAACCTGTCCCTCGTCGAACGCTGGATGACCCCGTTTTTCCGGGTGACCGACCACGTGCCGCGCCGCCGGGCGCTGGAGGAGTTTCTGGCCCCCTTCCTCTCCGGCGGCGTTCCGGTGACGTTGCAGCTCCTCGGCAGCAATCCGGAGACGCTCGCCCACACCGCCGAACTCTCCGGAAAACTCAACATCGCCGGAATCAATCTCAATTTCGGGTGCCCGAGCCGCCGGGTCACCGGACACGCCGCCGGAGGCGGCACCCTGCGGGATCCCGGGCTGTTGATGAAGATCGTCACCCGCGTCAAGACCGCCCTGCCCGATCGGGAACTCTCAATTAAAATGCGCACCGGCTATGCCGACCCTCACGAAATGGAAACTCTGCTGCCGGCGGTGGCGGCCTCCGGAGCGGTCACCCGGATATTCCTCCACTGGCGCACCGTCACCGAGGCTTACCGCGATATCGACGGCGAACGGGAAAAACGCTTTTGCCGCGCCGTCCGGCTCGTCGGCGATATTCCGCTGATCCTCAACGGCGATATCAACACCCCCGGAGACGCTACCGCGCTGCTGACGGCAACCGGGGCGGCCGGGGTGATGAGCGCCCGCGGCTGGCTCCGCGATCCCTGGCTCTTCGTCCGGATCAACGGCGGTGCGGCCCCGACGCCGGAGGCGGCCGGAGAACAATTTTTCTCAGAACTCAGAAGAACAGCGCCGCCGCGCGGAGTTCTGCTCGAAAGCGCCAGAATGATCTGGGGAAGCGCTTCACCGCAGTTCCGATCGCTTCTTGCCGAACTCAACTGAAACCACCGGCGCGCCCTTTTATTTCGTTTCGGCATCGGCGCCGAAACGGATCTCCACCATCAGATTGGTCAGCATCGAACCGCCGGGAAGCGATCCCACCTCCACGTTGCGCCATATCGCCTCTCCGGCGCCGTCGGGGGAGAGCGACCCCAGCATGATTCCCTGGGTATTCATCCGGTAATCGGCGTTCCGACAGAAAGGAATTTCCGCTTCCGGAGTGTCGCACGGCGTCAGCTGCGGCGTGCGGAACACCTCCCGGCCATCGATTTTAAATCGCAGTTCGCCGGGAATGAACTCCAGTTCGTACCGGTGAAACCGGGTGGCGTCAACCGGAATTTCCACCCCGCTGTTGTGGAGCTTTACCCGGTCGGGCATCAACCCCACCAGTTCGTAGTTAAGGAAATCGGCGGCCCGGAAGACCACCGCCATGTCGTCAGTGGCCCGGATCACCCGGCATTCAAATTGAAACGAGGTCGCATTGCCGCGGGCGAGTTCAGGATAGTAGAGCGTCACCAGCCGGCCGTTTTCGCCGGTGACCCGGTAACCGTCGGCCTCCGCCTTCTCCCCCCGGCGCGAAGCGTCGTGCAGCCGCTTGAATGCCTTCTGCCGAAACGAACCGTCAGCCTCGGAGAGCGCGAACCGGACCGCCCGGCGGGTTGAACCGGGGTTGTCGGCGATGATGGTGAGTTCGTTCAAACCGCGGCGGAGCGCCCCGCGCGGCACCAGATAACGGCGGTAACGCTCATCCCCGCCGTCGCGCTGCCACTCCAGATTGTTGCTGAAGATCCTCACCTCGCCCGAATCCCCCCGGCCGCCGCCGTCACTCCAGGCGATGATCTCCGGATAATCCTCCCCCGCCTCCAGCGCCTCCAGCTCATCTCCGATCTCCAGAAACACCCTCGCCGGATATCCCGGCGACACCAGCAGCGGCGAACGCCCGATGATCATCGGCGCATTGACGAAACGTTCGCCGTCGGGAATGTGACCGCGCGGCGATTCCCAGTAGTACGGAGTGACAAAGTAACGCTTGTCGGCGGTACGCAGAAATTCCGGATCGATTCTCATCGCCGACCGCACGGATTTTTCCGAGGTGACATCCGCGTACAGCAGGCCGTCGGCGCCCGCCGCGAAGGCGGCCATCGCCCGGGCGTGATAGGCCTCCGGCACGCTGCGGCTGAGCCGGGTCTTCTCCTCATGTTCATGCGGATATGGGTAGCCGAGTTGGGCGTAGAACTTCACGTTGTAGCGGTGAACGAGTTCAGCCATCCGCGACGTCGGATTCAGCCGGTGGCTCTCCATCTGCGAAAAGATGTCCAGCAACCCCTCGTGCAACCAGAGTTCGAGATCGATTCCGAGGCTGCGGCAGAACTCCACCGAATCCGGCAGCGTCATCGAAATCAATATCGCCCGGCCCCGTTCCCGGCCCTTGGCGTCAACCCGCGCCCGGATCTCCCGGAACAGCTGCGTGAGCTTGTCCCGTTGTTCATCGGTCATCGGCTTTCCTTCGGAACGGCTTTTGAAAAGCGGCGGATAACGCGAAAAATCAAACTCTATACCATCAATATCGTATTTGTCGAGCACGTCACCGACCATATCGAGGAGTTTCCGGCGCACCTCCTCCCGGTCGAAATCGACCGCGGTCCAATTGCCGATCAGCCGCGTCGGGTCTTCGCCGAAAAGCAGATCCCGGTGGTGATCCTTCCAGGGGTTGAAAAAGATGCTCGGCTTCTTCTCCGTATGCCGCCGGTCATGCGTGTCGTTGACCCGGAACGAGAAAAACACCTCCTGATCGTGCTCCCGCGCAAAGTCGATTATCCACTGCATGATGTCCTCACCCCGGTCGCGAACTTCGGAGGCGATATTGCGACCGGACGAACTGTCGGCAACCAGAAAATCGCCGTGCTCAAGTTCCACGGTGAAGTGGCCGAACCCGCTCGAAATCGGACAATAAACGATCGTATCCACAATCCCGGCGGTGAAACTGATGCGCTGAGCCAGAAAGTTCTCCCTGGTCAGCGGCAGTTCCTTCGGATAATAGAGCGCATCGCACCCGTCGTTGTTGTGCATGATCCGGCGCGGCCGCGCCTTGGCCGCCTCCACCAGATCCCGGTACTCCTTTTCGCCGACCGGAGCGGCTGCTACCCCGCCGGCCAGAGCCGCGGCCGCCGCCATCCCCAGAAAACCACTCATCCTCACGGAAATCCCCTTTCTGTCCGGCGGCGCCGGACGCCGACGCGAACTTCTGATGCCATCTGCCGCAGCCATCCTGCGGCCACCGGCCACCTGATTAAATTATGATCGAACTTCCTCTTTCTGCCAAGCTCGGGAATCGCGATATTTTAAAGAAAAAGCCCAAAGGATTACACTTTTGCCAAAATCATCCCGCCAGGCTGCCGGAACCGGAAAAATCCTCCCCGCCGATACCGGGGAACATACTTGGGAACAAGTGGATCGACCGGAGAGATTTCCGGCGTTGCGTTATTGACAAATTTATCGAATGATGGTAAGTTAATAATATTATCAATCAGTATTGTTTTTGCTCGCACCAACAATAAAAACAGTCCAAGGTATCGCCATGTCGGAAGATATGAGAGTCGTCTGCCCTTTCTGTCGTACTGAATTGATGGTAAGCTCAGAACTTCAAGGCCAGCAGGGGGAATGTCCGAATTGCCAGCATTCATTCCTCCTCGCGCCGTCGCCCGTCGGCGATGAACTTGCGGAGCCGGAAAATGAAGCAGTTTCTCAGCGCGGGAACTACCGTTTCGGCCGCCTTTTCATCACGGTTTCGCGAGTGCTCGCGGTGCTGGCGGTGCTGGGCGGGCTGTTTCAGGCCGCTTCACATTTCACCGCAGTGTATAAAAAGAGCCGGGAATTCCACAATCACATGTCCGTGCAGATACCGGATCTGATCGAACAGCAGCAGAATTTCGTCGAAGAATTTTCCCGATTCACCTCGGTACTGCTGACCAAGGTCCACCGTTCGGATGAAACCGGCTTTTCCTTCCCCGCCGACATCGCCACGGTGCCGGAAACCTTCGATTACCGGCTGGAAAACCTCTCACAGGTGGAGCAGTCACTGCGGGCGGTGGCAAGCTATCGAGAACGTATTGAACTTATTTCCTCTGTGAAATCCGGGATGGAGTAAGCAGTTCGCTCAAGCAGCTCCGGGACAATGATTACCAGGCGGGGAAAATATACCTCGGGAAAAGTTGTTCGCACTGCAATGGTTCCGGTTACAACCGCTGCGCCACCTGCGGCGGCACCGGTAAATGCCCGAAATGCCATGGAACCGGTTACCGAACCGTCGGCTCAGCGCTTGCCGGCGACCACTTGAGAGAAATTCCCTGCCGCAAGGAATGTCCGACCTGCTTCGGCAAACGAACGGCCTGCCTCTCCTGCCGTGGAAGCGGTCATGAACTGAACGAAATGAAGCTGGCCAGGGAGATCAAATTCTATATCGACTCACTGTGCCTGGATTTCGGTTACAAGAAATCATCCTTTTTCTAAGCGCCGGCGACGAACTCCAGCAGTTCCGTTCGGCGGCGCCCGGATCGCACTCCGGCCCCGGTTTGCAAATAAGCGGAGAAAACGATATATTAAGCTGACAATCCACTGTTCACAACTTGCGCCGGAGGGCCGGGAGAAATGGAGTTCAACATCCACGCCGTCGGTTTCAATACCGAACCCCTGCAGGGATGGCACACGGTGAAAGCATACGGAATCGGCATCTATGTTTCCGGGTTGATTTCCGGTTCCAGCTTCTTTCCCAACGGCCGCCCCCGGCGCAAACAGATCGTCAGCGGCAAACCCCAGCCGATGCTCCGGCTCTACTTCCCCGGCGGCAAATGCTTCTACAGCTACTCCCAGATCCGGGAGAACTGGTGGGTGGCGCTCGAAGAACCCTGCCCTTTCTATTACGATTTTGCGAAGAACGCCGCAATCTGCGTTTATCGCGGTGCGAAGTTTGAGATTCCGGCGGAAATTCCGTTGGAAGCAGCGGAGGTTCCGGCAATCCGGATGGCCTTTTCAGAAATACTCGAGAAGTACACCAGCGGCCTGCCGCGCGAACGGCTCGAAGCCGAACTCATATTGCAGAACATCTTTCTGCGCTTCATCTCCGCCGCCGTCACCCCGGTCGATGACGAGCATGACATTGCCGGACGATTGAAACGCCTGATCGACGAAGACCGTGACTTCAACTATTCGCTCGCCGAATTGTCCACCGCCGCCGGTGTGTCACGGGAAACAGCGCGGCAATGCTTTTTCCGGCGCTATCAGGTGAATCCCCGGGAATACCGCAACCGTCAGCGGATCGGCAAGGTGATGAACCTGATCACCTCCACCGAACTGAGCATCAAGGAGATCGCATTTCGCTGCGGCTTCCGGAATGCCTCCCACCTGACCAGCATCGCCCGCAAGTACCTGGACGCCACCCCGTCTGAACTGCGCCGGAAATACCGCCGCATCACCCGATGATTTTCTCCTGAACCGGACGCCCGTGACGAATGCGGTTTTGGCCGGATAAAGGAGCTTTTTTTTCGCCGCGTCCCGACCAGCCGCCCCCCCCCGACTCGGCTCCGATCAGGAACGATGCCGTTTGAGTTCCCGGGTCATCTCGGCGGCATGGCGCAGCGCCGCCTCATCCTCGCAGATGAACACGTCGGATTTCCAGCTGCCGGAGTTGGGGGAAATGTCCCAGCAGCGTGATCCGCGACCGGGTCCGGCCGTCGGCCGTCTCCTTTTCAACCAGGAAATGGGCGTCGGCCCGCACCGCCACCTGCGCCAGATGGCTGATGCAGATAATCTGCCGGGAACGCCCGAGCTGATGGAGTTCGGCGCCGACCATGTTCGCGGTTTCGCCGCCGATGTTCATGTCGATCTCGTCGAAAACCACCGTCGGCACCGCATCGGCATCGGCCAGCACGGTCTTCAGCGCCAGCATCAGCCGCGACAATTCCCCGCTGCTGGCGATCCGTCGCAGCGGTCGGATCTCCTCGCCGACATTCGCCGAAAAGAGCAGCTCAAATTCATCGGCACCGGATGGAGAGGGCAAAGACGGCTTTATTTCCGCTTCGAACCGGCAACCGGGAAATCCCAGCAGCGCCGATTTCTCCCGCACCGCGGCGAGAAATTCCGGAAGCTGACGACGCCGCAGCGCGGAAAGTTCCGCACAGGCGGCTTCCAGCTCACCGCGCAGCGCCGCTTCGCGGCGGTCGAACTCCGCGCACCGCTGCCGCGACAGCCGGAACTCCTCCAGTCGGCGCTGCGCCTCCCCGAGCGTTGCCAGCACCTGTTCCAGCGTCGGACCGTAACGGCGTTTGAGAGTGTGCAGCGTACTCAATCGCCCCTCCATCGCCGCCAGCGCTTCCGGATCGGTCTCCACCGTGTCGGCAAGCGACATCACCCGGCGGGAAAATTCAGCGAGGTTCTCCTGGAGCCGGTCACATTCGTCGAGCAGCGGGGAGATGGTATTTTCGTCGATTCGCGCCAATTCCGCCAATCGCCGATGCACCGCTCCAAAACGGTCGGAAAGCGAATCCTCACTCTCCGTCAGAAATTCGCCAAGTTCGCCGGCGGCGGCCACCACCTCCTGAGCGTTGGCACCGATCCGATGGCGGGCGGCCAGCACTTCATCCTCACCCGGTTCGGGATTGGCGCTCTCGATCTCCTCGACGATCAGGGAGAGCCGGTCGGCTTCGGCTGCATCCGGCAGCGCAGCGGTGAATCCGGCTCGTTCGGCGGCCAGTTGTTCAAGTTCGGTCCAAATCCCGGCGCAGCGCTCCCGCGCCGCTCCCGCCCCCGCATAACGGTCGAAGTATTCCAGCTGCCGCGACGGCATCAGCAACGACAAATGTTCGTTGACGCCGTGGCAGTCGAGCAGCAGCCGCCCGACTTCGCCGAGCAATCTGGCCCCGACCGGGGCGTCGTTGATGAAATTGCGCACCGCTCCCGTAGTGATGACCCGGCGGATATTGACTTCGCGAAGTTCCGACTCAAACGCGACCCCGGCGTGGTCGAGCACCGCCGCCACCTCCGCCATCAGTCGTTCCGGCACCGTGAATACCCCGGCGATCGTACACCGTTCGCTGCCGGAACGGATCACCCCGCGGTCCACCCGGCCGCCGAGCAGCAACTCGATCGCCCCCTTGAAAATCGATTTCCCCGCCCCGGACTCCCCGGTGATCACGTTGAAACCGGGTTTGAGTTCGACCGCGGCGCTCTCGATCAGAGCGTAATTGGTGATGGTCACAAAATTAAGCATCGTTACGCAACAGCTCCCAGAGCAGCAGCAGCGCCCGCGCCCGCGCCCGCCGCCGGATAATCGCCCGGTCTCCACGGAACTCAAAACGTCTCACCGCCGCGCCCCAGGGGGTTTCCGCCGCAATGAAAACCAGTCCGACCGGCTTTTCCGGAGTGCCGCCACCGGGACCGGCAATGCCGGTCACCGCCACCGCACAATCCCCACCGAGTTTCCGGCGCGCCCCGGCAGCCATCGCCGATGCACACTCGGAACTCACTGCTCCGAATTGTTCGAGCACTTCGGCAGGAACATCGAGCAGCTGCCGTTTCAGTTCGTTCGAGTAGGTCACCACCCCGCCGGTGAAAACATCCGACACTCCGGCGATGTCGGTCAACAACCCGGCAATCATCCCCCCGGTACACGATTCAGCGGTGTTGAGCTGCCATCCCCGGTTGCGCAGCTGTTCTACAAGATAATCAGCCAGGTCACAGGCCCCGGCGGGCAGCGCCGCCGGCGCGAGCGCCGTCCGGGCGAGTTCCACCGCCGCTTCGACCGTCGCCGCCGCGCCGGAGAGATAGACACGCGTGCCATCCTCGGAAGCGGTGTAGGAGATCTCCACCTCCACTCCGGCAAGCGCGGTTTCCACCGCCCGCGACACGGTCGATTCGCCGACGCCGGCGGCGAGGAACCCGCAGGTCGTACAGCGTTCGTCGCCCTCCAGCGCAGCGAGCTGAGGCACCAGATAGGCCTCGGC
>CAKUKT010000093.1 GCA_934663655.1 uncultured Victivallaceae bacterium | reverse complement strand
CCGGCGACCGCGCGGCGCCGGTTTCTCCGGCGCCGTGCGTGTTTTGTGCCGGTACGAAGACTCCATCGCCCTCACACCGGAGGAAGTTCTCCGGGCGGACCGGAAATAAATTTGCTTTTCAACGGGGGGGATGCTATAGTATCACCAAGTACTATTGTAGTGCAAAAAACACCAGAGTCCCAGACAACTATCGCGAAAGGAGATGTCATGAAACCACGCACCGGTAAATTTCTGCTCGCCGTCCTCAGCTGTGCCTCATTTCTCGCCGTCGAAGCGCTGGAGGTCACCGCCGTGGTGCCAAACGGAAACGACGCCTCGCGCCTGCTGGACGGAGACTCCTCTGATTCGAAGGCCTGGCAGGGCTTCGGAGACAAGGTGACGCTGGATTTCAACTTCTCCCGTCCGGAAAAGATCGCCAGAATGCGGATACATCCGGGGATGCGCTGTTTCTCGGCGATGCCGAGTACCGAGGGTGGTCCGAAAGAGGTGCGGATTCTCGGCCGGAACGGCGGCAAATATACGCCGCTGTTGGAGGGAACCGTGACGCTGCCCCGGGATCCGCAGAGCGGAGATGATTTCTTTGTCGATATCGACCTGCCGGAAAGGGAGGTGGACGGGATCCGGCTGGAAATACTTTCCGGGTATGACGAGGGCTTCCGGGTCAATTCTCCAAACAAGTCAGTGGTTCCTCCCGAGAAGCGTTCGATGAATATCCGCGAAGTGAATTTTCTCACCGCCGAAGGCGTCGCCGCTGAAAAACGCAAGATCCGCGAGCGTTTCGCCGCCGCTGCCGATTTTCTGGCGGAAGTCGACCGGGTCGCCTCGCAGGATTCCCGGATCGGCAAGGCGCTCACCGCGGCCTGGGGAAACCGGATCGAAGAACTTCGCAAATTGCTCGAATCGGGAAACGAGGCGGAACTGCTGTGGCGTAACTACCGCTACCTCGACCGGCAGATTTCTCCTTATCTGCGGGCCGTCGAAGCCGAAGCGGGGGTTCCGGGTGCAACCCTGACGCTCAAGAACGTCGATCCGGAAGCGAAGCCGGGGACTCCGGTCAACTTCCCGCTGAATTTCCAGCTGCTCGAAGCGGTTGCCGGCAAAAAGCTCTCCCGCTTCAACGTCACGGTCGAAGCGCTGCGCAACGGCACGGCGGAAAAACTCACGGCAAACGTGATGCCGCTCACTCCGGATCGTTCCGACCTGGTCTGGAATCTCGGTGTTGATGCCGATGGATACAAAATCACCATCGCTCCGGCCGGAGACGATGATCAGCCCGGGTTGCGTCGACTGATCGGCAACGGCGACCAGCTTATGCAGAATAGAAATGCGAAGGTGGCTCTGCCGTGGAATTTCTGGAATGTGCGCTTCCGCGATATTTTCGCTGACGGCAAACCCGCTTTGATCGCGGGACGCTGGACCGATTACGCCCATATCTACCGCAATGTCGGCAAGCCCGGAGAGTTCAAATTCAACGAAGCGGCGCACTACATCGCCCGCGACCCGTTTGACGAACTCATCGGCACTGATGAACACCATGGTCTGGCGTTTTCGGTGGTTGAATCGATCGATTACGACAACGACGGTCGCCGGGATATCTTCATGGCGCGCCACTACAACACGGTGCCGCTGTTCATCCGCAACATCTCCGCCGCTCCGGGCGGAATTGACTACGCCTCGCCGATTACGGTTTCCACGCTCGATCGCGGCCGTCGCTACACCTACGGCGACCTTGACGGCGACGGTATCGCCGACGCCATCGGCGTCCGGCTGGTGGGAACCGCGGTGGAAACGGTCTTTCTGAAGGGACTCGGACTGGATTCCAAGGGAGAACCGCTCTTCGACAAGCCGCAGAAACTTGCGCTGGAAATTCCCGATTCCACCGAGACCTCCCGTACCAACAGCGCCTGCACCCCGACCGTCTCCCTCGACGATCTCAACGGGGATGGCATCCTCGACCTTTCGGTTTCGGTACCGGCGCACCTCTATGTTTTCTTCAACGAGGGCAATGCGAAAGGATTCAAGTTTGGAGCCCGCCAGCAGGTCAAGCACGTGAGCGGCAAAACCTTCGCCAACGACTTCTACTTCCCGAACTTCGGCTGGGCCGACATCAACGGCGACGGCATTGCCGACCTGTTTGAACGTACAGCGAATTTCTACTATCCCGCGGTCGGTTCGGTGCTGACGATCGCCGACTCGAGGGTGAACAACAATAAATGGCTGGAGAAGCAGCTTGAGCTCGGCGACAACTATTTCGGGCTCGGCAGCTTTGAGATCGTCGACATCGACGGTGACGGCGAACTGGAATTCTGTCAGGTCGGCAGCGGAATGGAACTGAGCTGGTTCCGTTTCAAAGACGGGATGTTCGAACGGCTGCCGTCTATCCGGCTGGAACCGGCCGACGCCCAGCGTTACGGTTGTCCGGACAACACCGAATACGGTTCGCTCTACTCCCAGGTGCGCATCGCCGATTTCGACGGCGACGGCCGTCTGGACGTGCTGCTGAACACCGAACACAACTGGACGATGGGCTACTTCTCGCTCTATCTGAACCTCGGCAACGGGAAATTCTCCCCGGAAATCAAACTTACGCCGAAACCGGACACCTCACACCTCAAAACCGTGAAGTCTCCCACCGGTCGGGCTCTCGAAGTCACCCCGGAAACCTCGCTCGACTATCTCTCGTTCGAGACGGCGGGGCTGCTTGCTCCGGAAGCCGGAAAGATCGAATTTTCCTTTGCTTCCGACAGCGACGAGGTACCCGGGATCGGCCGAACCTTCTTCTCCAGCAGCTTCTGGGACAAGAAACGCTACAATAACAAAACACTCTATGAGAACTACCGGAGCAATAAAACGCTCGCGGAGTTTCTCGACGACAATCCCGGCTTCTCGCTGGTGCAGCTGCCCGACGGGGTGATCCGCTGTCAGCTCGGGAAAAAGTCGTTTTCGAGCGCGGCTCCGGTCAAATTCGCGAAGGGAGCCTGGCACACGGTGACGCTGAGCTGGGATGCTTCCGGCACGGTGCTTTCGATCGACGGCCGGGAAATCGCCCGCTCCGCCGACCGTCCGGAGCAGTTCGCTGAACGTTTCCATCTTGGTTCGATGGCGTGGCTGGCCGTCCAGCACTTCCGCGAATATCCGGGTCGCCGTCCGACCCACCCGGTCGACTTCTCGACTCCGGCCTCCGGGTGGTTTGACAACCTGAAGTTCACCGGTGCCGACGGCCGGGAAACCCTCTCGCTCGATTTCGATCGGAATTTCGGTCCGCTCGAACCGCGCAGCACCCTCGCCTATCGCTGCAACCCGGGAGTGGTCGAGGATTTCCGGGGCGGTCCGGCGCTGATCTCCCACTTCGACGACAACCGCCGCACCGAGATGCCGGGCGCGAAAGCGCGCCTTTACGCGGTGCCGTTCGTCCGGGAAGCCGGGAAAGCGCCGAAGTTCGGCGAGCCGGTCGGCCTCTCGCTGACCGACGGCACTCCATTCTACGCGCACACCCGGACCGTGGTGGTACCCTACGACTGGAATAACGACGGTGCGACCGATATCATCCTCTCGACCGAGAACTACGCCAACAAATATAATGTCGGAATTGAACTCTTCCTCAACGACGGCAAGTGGAACTTCACCCGTACTGCCGATCCGGAGATCAAGCGTCTGAACGATCTCTTGACCGCGCACCATGATGTGAAACTAGCATTTGCCAACCTCAGTGGGGCGGAACTCCCGGACATGGTGGTCTGGACCGATCCGGGAATCCGCGCGTACAGCCGCGCCTATCTTTCGCAACCGGCTCCGGAACTAACCATAGAAAGGATTGAACGCTGAAATGAACCGTTTTTTCATCATCGCCGTTGCCGTCCTGCCGCTGCTCTCAATGGCGGGGGCCGCTGCCGCCGAAGAGAAATTCGACCTGGAGTACCGTGCCGATTCGATGGAGCTGCCGGAGACGCTCGGCTTCAAGAGCAACTACCAGCATGCGAACAGCAACCGCGAAGGTTTCTCCGGTCTGATGGTCAACGATGACAGCCGGGTGGTGCTCTACATGGACAACCGTGGTTCCGGCTCATTGGAGTACCTGACCTACCGGTATGTCCACCCGTCCGATCTGAGCCAGTTGACGCTGGACTTCACGATCCGGGTGACCGATCCGGATTCGACGCTTTCGCAGTTCATGATCTCGACGGTGCTGCCCGACCCCGACCGGGAAAAGAACCGGCTGATGCTGGTCTCTTTACATCGTGACAAGCTCAAAACGGTCGGCGAACAACCCTTCGACGCCGGCGATGATTTTCACCACTTCCGGCTGCTGGTGGACGTGAAATCGAACCGCTTTGAACTCTATGACCTCGACAGCGGCAAACTGCTCAAAACCGGAAACGCGATGAACGCCGATCCGCGAAGCGCGGTCAACTCGATCACCTTCGGGGACGGCAGTTCGACGGTGCGCGGAACCGCCGAACTGGTCGAGTTGCGCGCCGCGTTCAACCGGCTGCTGTATCCGGAGGGAGTACAAAAAAATAATTGACAAATCCACAACGTGCGACTATATTACTTGCTGGTTACACTTGGCCGGCACGCGTAAAAACGTGTCCGGCCGGGTTAATTTTGTTCAACCCCAAGGAGTCCAATGAATAATTATCAGCTTGTAATGGAGTACATAAAACTCACCGTCGGTGCGGTTTTTGTTTACAACTTCGTACTCGCCCGTTTCCTCGGAATCTGCCCGTTTCTCGGCGTTTCCAAACGGTTGTCGACGGCGCTGGGGATGTCCGGCGCCGTAATTTTCGTCATGACCCTGGCTTCATTCGTGACTTCGCTGATCTCGACCTATCTGCTGAGATTCACGGTCGGCGGCAAAAGTTACGATCTCACCTTCCTGCGGGTGCTGCTGTTCATCCTCGTGATCGCCGGTCTGGTGCAGCTGATCGAAATTGCGCTCCAGAAACTCAGTCCGGCCCTCTATCAGGCGCTCGGCATCTATCTGCCGTTGATCACCACCAACTGCGCGGTGCTCGGCGCGGCGACGATCAGTTTCAACGAAGGGCACACGGTACTTCAGGCGACGGTGTTCGGCGGCTTTTCCGGAGTCGGTTTCGCACTGGCGCTGGTGCTCTTTTCCAGCCTGCGCGAACGCCTGGAACTCGCCTCCCCGCCGAAAGCTTTTGAGGGCACACCGATAGCATTGATAACCGCCGGAATCCTCGCGATGGCCTTCGTGGGATTCTCCGGGCTGTGCTGAGCTGCGCAGAGGGAGATGAGAGAAAATGATTGAGACAATTATCGCCGCGATCATTATCATGGGGTCGATCGGCCTGATCCTCGGCGTGGTCATCGGCTTTTTCGCCCGGGTGTTCAAAGTTAAGAGCAATGCGCTCGTGGAGCTGGTCACCGAACTGCTTCCCGGCGCCAACTGCGGCGGGTGCGGCAAAGCCGGCTGCGCCGACTTCGCCAAATCGGTGGTGGAAAAGGAAAATCCTCCCGGTAAATGTCCGGTTTCGAGCGCCGAACAGATCAGCGCCATCGCCATGGCCATCGGTGTCGACGCCGGCAAGGTGGAGCGTCTTCAGGCGGTGGTGCGCTGCGCCGGAGACAGCAACCAGCTGGTCAGATTCATCAATTACAACGGCGTTCAGGACTGCGCTTCGGCGGTGCTGGTCGGCGGCGGCCCCAAGGGGTGCCGTTACGGATGTATCGGTCTCGGCAGCTGCGCGCGTCACTGTCCTTTCGGCGCCATTGAAATCGTCAACAATATCGCAGTGGTCCATTCGGAACTCTGTGTCGGCTGCGGCAATTGCGTCGCCGCCTGTCCGCGCGGAGTAATCGCGCTGGTCCGGGCCGACGCGGATGTCCATGTCTACTGCAACTCCCCCGAAAAAGGCGCGGTCAAACGCAAAGTTTGCGACGCCGGCTGTATCGGCTGCGGCAAATGCAAACGCTATTCGGAGGATAAGTTCATCCTTGACGGTTCGCTGGCAAGGGTCAACTACGAGGCCGAAACACTCCCCGGCCCCCGGGATGTCGCCGTGATCGGATGTCCGACCGGAGTGCTCAGAACCCGCGAGGGGCAGATTTTCTCAGAAACCAACGAACCCGAAGCGGGGAAGAATCATGAATAAAAGTTCGCGAAGCGTAATGTCGTTCAAAGGCGGTATTCATCCCGCCGAAGACGGCAAAAGTCTGTCAAACCGCAAGCCGGTGCGGACCGCGCCGCTGCTGGAGCGTTATTTCGTCGCCGTCGCCGAAAATGCCGGAAAACCACCTAAACCGGTGGTTTCCAAGGGAGACAAGGTTGCAAAATATCAGCTGATTGCCGCCGCGGACGGCATGGTTTCAGCCAACCTCCATGCCCCGACCAGCGGAGAGGTCACCGGAATCGTGGATGTCCCCGGTCCGATGGGAGTGCCGGTTCCGGCGATTGCGATCGCCACGGACGGTGCCGACGCCGGAGATGCGCCGTTCGATCCGATTCCGGAATGGCGCGAAGCTGATCCGGCACTGCTGCTCAAAAGGGTTTCCGATGCCGGACTCGTCGGCATGGGGGGCGCGAGTTTCCCGACGCACGTGAAGCTTTCGCCGCCACCCGACAAAAAGGTCGATACGTTGATTCTCAACGGTGCGGAATGTGAACCCTACCTCTCGGCCGACCACCGGTTGATGCTCGAATCTCCCGAAGCGGTCGTGGAGGGAGCGGAGATCATCGCCCGTATTCTCGGCGTCAGTCAAATTCATATCGGCGTTGAGAACAACAAGGGCGATGCGATTGCCGCGCTGGAAAAAGCCGCCGCCGGTTCTCCGGTCAAGGTGGTGCCGTTGCTCGTGCGTTATCCGCAGGGCAGCGAAAAACAACTTATCAATGCGATCACCGGCCGTACCGTGCGTTCGGGCGGGCTGCCGATGGACGCGGGTTGTGTGGTACAGAATGTCGGTACCGCCGCCGCGCTCGCCGACGCCGTGATCCGGGGCATTCCCCTGGTCGAACGCATTGTCACCGTCACCGGTACCATAGTGAGAAATCCCGGCAACTGGCGGCTCAAAATCGGCACACCGGCGATCCGGGCAATCGAGCTTGCGGGGGGAGTGACCGAAGAACCTGGCAAATTGGTTTTCGGCGGCCCGATGATGGGTTTCGCCCAGCGCTCCTTCGAAGTGCCGGTGGCGAAAAACACCAGCGGCATTCTGCTGATGCCGCTCGAAGCGGCGCTGAGAAGCGAAAGCACCGGCTGTATCCGTTGCGGCCGCTGTGTGCAGGGCTGTCCGATGCACCTGGTACCGTGCCTGATGGCGACGGCAGTCGAGGGCGAACGCTACGACCTGGCGGCGCAGAACCATCTGATGGACTGCCTGGAATGCGGTTCGTGCGCCTACGTCTGTCCGGCGCGCCGGCCGCTGGTTCAGCACTTCCGCCGCGCCAAGGCGGAAATCAGACGAAGCAAATCCAAATAAACAACGTGGTTCACATATGAGCGAAGAAAAAAACGAACAGGCGGCCTGCATGCTGCCGACCGGTGAGAAACTGGTATTGAGCAGTTCGCCGCACATCTCGGCGCCGGACACCGTGCGCAAGATCATGTACAAAGTGCTGCTGGCGCTGGTGCCGGCGGTGCTGGCCGGAATCTGGTTTTTCGGACTCCGGGCGCTGCTGGTGATAGTTGCAACTGTGGTTTTCTGCGTCGGCGCCGAGGCGCTCTGGTGCGCGCTGGCGAAAAAGCCGGTGCGCGCTACCATTGCCGACGGCAGCGCGGCGGTGACCGGGGTGTTGCTGGCGCTGAATCTGCCGCCGGCGGTGCCGCTTTACGTGCCGCTGATCGGGGCGTTCCTCGCGATCTGGCTCGGCAAGCAGGTCTACGGCGGAATCGGCAACAACCCCTTCAACCCGGCGCTGGTCGCCCGGGTCGGTCTGCTGATCGCGCTGCCGGCGGCGATGACCTCGTGGACGCCGCCGCGGGGCATGGACCAGAATGATGAGGAACTCGAACTCTTCTGTTCGCCGCAGACCATCGAAGCACTGAGCAGCGGGGCGAAACTGGACGCGGTCACCTGTGCCACTCCGCTCGGCATTGTCAGCACCACTCCGAAAATCGTCGATAATGACGATGCGGTTTCCCACCCGACCTCGAAAAACAGTGCTGAATATATGACCGCAGAGGATAACTTCTCCGCAGTGGACAACGATTCGATGCTCTGGAACTACTTCATCGGCCGGCGGGCCGGCTGCATCGGCGAAACCTGCGCACCGGCGCTGCTGCTCGGCGCGGTGATTCTAATTGCTTTCAACCTGATCAACTGGCGGGTTCCGCTCTGTTTCGCTGGCACGGTGGTGGTGATAACCGGAATAGTGAACTTCTTTTTCCCCGGCGTCACCCCGACGCCGCTGTTCCACCTGCTTACCGGCGGATTGCTGCTCGGAGCAATCTTCATGGCCACCGACATGGTGACCTGTCCGATCACCGGCAACGGCTGCGTGATCTTCGCGATCGGCTGCGGCGTCATCACCAGCGTGATCAGAATCTGGGGAAATTATCCGGAAGGGGTGAGTTTTTCGATTCTGTTCATGAATGCCCTGGTGCCGCTGATCGACCGCTGGTGTTCGGTGCGCCCCTTCGGCTACGTGCCGCAACGGAAAGGAGGTGAATCGAAATGACGAGCCTCAAGGATAATGAAAACATCTTCGTTCTCGGTCTCTTTCTCGGTATCACCGGCCTGCTCTCGGCGCTGGTGCTCGCGGTGGCGTCCGATCTTACCGCCGGACCGCGCGAGGAGGCACGTCAGCGCGACTACAACGCAGCGCTGAAAAGCGTATTGCCGGACTTCGACAACCTTCCCGGTGAAAACACCTGCAC
>CAKUKT010000092.1 GCA_934663655.1 uncultured Victivallaceae bacterium | reverse complement strand
CCCTTTTCTCCTTCGACAAACTCCAGCGGCCGGATTTTCCCATCCAATTTCTCATCCAGCGTCAATTCCATTCCGCCCTGATCGGGGAAAAAGGCCGTCAACGAGGCGGGATAGCTCCGCCCGTCCGCCGTCCTGACCATAATCTTCTCCACCCATTCCGGGCGAATCGGCAATTCGGCGCAGATCACCTTATTTTCCCCGACAACAAAACCGGGCACCACCGCGGGGATTCCCTCATCCGTCAACGAACTGATCCCGTTGGAGTGATATTCCCCGCAGTTGGGGCAGTAGGTGCTGATTTTCAACCAGGAGCGATTCCCGGTCTCATCGTAACGAAAATGGAACTCCACATCCACCATTGAATCCGCATAGCGGTTGATCAATTCCTGATTCAACTCCGGACGCCTGACCTCCTTCGCCCCGGACAGCCACGGAAGCAGCATCGCGCACAACAACACGCCAAATGAAAATCGCATTCTATTCATCCTTGTTATAGTCATTGAGATAATTGAGTACCAGCTGAACCGGTCGGCCATGCCGCAGCACCCCGATCGAAACCCGGGTCTTGCTGCCGATATTTTCCATCGCCCGCTCATAGATCCGTTTGATGTCTTCGAGCGTCTTCACCGGTTCGCCGTCGATCGTGAGGATCACGTCCTGAACCCGGAGCTGCGAATCCGAAGCGTTGCCGAGCCAGTCAATCCCGTAAATGAACACCCCTCCCTCCGGCGAATGGAAGAAAAGATCCGGATTATCGAAACGGTTGATCGTCTTGACCGTGAATCCCCACCGTTTCAGCGCCATCTCCTCGCCTTCAACCGCTCCCTTCGCCCGGGGCTTCAGTGCAATCTGCATCTCCCGACCGTCCCGGAACAGAGTGAAAACCGCTTCCCGGTCGAACTCCATCAAACCGAGCATCCGCATGATCGCCGGAATATCCTCGGCATCCACCGCCGTAACCTCCCGTCCATCGATCGCCACAATCCGGTCGTTGGTCAGGAAACCGGCCCGGCGGGCCGGACTGCCGATATCGGTGCCGGCGACAATCACCCCGCGATCGTAATCGAAATACACATTGCGGTCGAAATCATGCAGCGGCTGCAGCTGAAAACCAAACCACGCCCAGTTCGCACTGCCGTACTCCCGGAGCCGTCCGAGCACATCCATGATCGTCCGGGCCGGGAGCGTGAAGCCGATTGGGCCGCCTAACATGGTCGCCCGGGTGTTCAATCCCACCACTTCTCCAGCGGTATTGACCAGCGGTCCTCCCGAATTGCCGGGCGAAATCGACGCGTCAGTCTGATACCAGAGCGTATAATCACCGGTTCCCGGAAGGTAGCGATTCGCACAGGAAATAATTCCCACCGATACCGAACGCGCCATTCCCCACGGAGCCCCCATCGCCATCACAAATTCACCTTCGCTGACCGGAACGTCGCTGAGACGCGCCACCGGCAGCGGTTCGGTGCCCTCCGGCAATTCCAGCTTCAGCAGCGCCACGTCAAGGTCCTTGTCGCTGCCGATCACCCGCGCCGAAAACGCCCGCCCGTCATGCAGCTGACAGCGGATCTCGCGCGTCTTTTCGATCACATGATTGTTGGTGAGCAGTTCGCCGTCGACGCTGAGCAGCACCCCGCTGCCGGAAACCACACTCGCGTCGTTCTTGCCCCCCTCCAGATCGGAACGAACCGCCCGGATATAGACCACGGCCGGGAAAACCTGCCCACCAGCCCGTTGAACCACCTCTTCAAATCCGACCTCTTCTTCCAGCGGCAACCACGCACAGCCGCCCGCAGATATCATCATTGCCGCCCCGACAGCAGCTCCCGCAATCCAGTTCATCCTCAATAACTCCATGAAATTCAACCGTTCTCCAAATCAGATAACCTTCGCTTCCGCTTTTTTCCCGAGTACAATGCTGAGCAACTGCGCGGCGACCTCCGATTTCGGCGCCGGCCCGAGCGTAAAGTGTTCGCCGCCGCGCCCCAGCAATTCAATGGTGTCGGTATCCGAACCGAAACCGTCGGCGACCAGATTTGCCGCAATCCAGTCGAGATGCTTGCGCTCCAGCTTGCCCGCCGCGTTGGTCAGCAGATTTTCCGTTTCGGCGGCGAACCCCACCAGCGTCTGCCCCGGACGGCGGCAACTCCCAAGCGTACCCAGAATATCTTCGGTACGTTCAAGTTCGAGCACCAGTTTGCCGGGCAGCTTCTTCATCTTATGATCGAGCGTCGCCACCGGACGGTAGTCGGCCACCGCCGCCGCCATGATGACAAGATCACTCTCCGGCGCCCAGCGATGCACCGCCGACGCCATTTCCGCCGCGGTTTCAACCCGGATGATTTCAATGCCGGACGGCAATTCGATACTCACCGGACCGCAGACCAGCACCGTCTCCAGACCGGCATCCCGGGCGGCAGCAGCCAGCGCCGCCCCCATCCTGCCACTTGAACGGTTGGTAATGAAACGCACCGGATCGATGTATTCACGCGTCGGTCCGGCGGTAATGAGAACCCGGTAAGCCATCGACCGATTACCGGCGGTTGCCGAAAATCCGCAACAGATAGAGGAAAAGATTCACGAAGTCGAGATAGAGATCCAGCGCCCCCAGAATCGCCAGCTTACGCGCTCCCGTCTCCTCAATCTCCCCATCGCCGACGGCAATCGCCATACGCTTGATTTTCTGCATGTCGTAAGCGGTCAGTCCCACAAACACCAGCACGCCGAAAATGCTGACGATAAAATAGAGCGCCGGATTGCGGAAGAAGAAGTTGACGATGCTTGCGATGATTATCCCGATCAGCCCCATGAAACAGAGCGACCCCAGCGTACTGAGATCACGCCGGGTGAGCCAGCCGTACAACCCCGTCGCCCCGAAAGTGCCGCTGGTCACGAAAAAGGTCGTCATCAGCACATCCGGCGCATACGCTACGAAAATGAACGACAGTGTCAATCCGTTTAGCGCCGCAAAGAAGAGGAAACCCAGCGTCGCCGCCATCGGACTCAACCGGTTGATCGCCGCACTCAGTCCGACCACCACCACCAGTTCGAGAATAACGATCACCCAGACTCCGCGCGCCACCTTGATCAGCAGATCGGCATTCTGCGCCACCAGATAGGCGATCACGCCGGAAACCGCCAGCCCGACCGTCATCCAGCCGAAGACCCGGTTGATGAAACTGCTCTGCTGTTGCGCAACACTGCGCTCCTCCAGCGCCGCCGGCGCCCGGTCGTAAGATTCAAAACCCATTTCCATCCCCCTTCAAAAGCCACCGCCTCCCGGCGGAGGAACAATTAAAACACTTGACGGCGCGCCCCGATGCCCGCCGCAACCATGTCATAATTATAAAATACATCGGCGCGGAGAATTTCCAACCCTCTGCGCCGGATATTCGCAAAAAAAATGTCTCTTTTCAACCCGTTCCGGTCACGGTTACGACGGCCAGCACATGAACCCGGGAACACTGTTGTCCCATTCGGTACCCGCCGCCTTGATCCGCGCGGTCAGCCCGAACCGTCCCGCCCGGTTGCAGTTGATCTCGCAACCGTACAGGAAACGGCCGTCCCCGTACTCCTCGATCGAAGTCATCGACTGCGAACAACCATCGATGATTTCATTGTGCGCATTCACATTGCCGAAGTAGGTGTCCACCTCCGCAAGTTTAGGATCAAGCGTACCGAGATTGACCTTGACCCGGACGGTGAAACGATCCCCCACATGCACATCAGAAACCGATTCCAGAATCACCGGCTGCTCCAGCGAGAGTTCGCCGCCGTTGAAACTCTTGACCAGCAGCTCCTTCTCCTTGACCAGCAGCTTGGCAAATGCAGCATCATCAGCGGTCAGCCGGGCATAAGCCTGGGACGCCGGACGGTAGAACTCCCGTTCGTAGTCCTCGATCATCCGGGTGCTCGAAAACTTCCCGAGTCCGGTCGCAATCGACGCCTTCATCTTCCGGATCCAGTGCAGCGGCAGATCCGAAGAGCCACGGTCGTAGAAACAGGGGATCACTTCATTCTCCAGCAGCGAGAAGAGCTGCTGCGATTCAAAGTTGTCCCGATCCTAGTCCTCCGTGTACAACTCACTGCCGCCGATCGCCCAGCCGTTCTCACCGTTGTAGGCCTCCGCCCACCAGCCGTCGAGAATGCTGCAGTTGATCACTCCGTTGATCGCCGCCTTCATCCCGCTGGTGCCGCTCGCCTCCTGCGGACGGCGCGGCGTATTGAGCCAGACGTCAACGCCCTGAACCAGCGAGCGCGCCATGCCGATGTCGTAGTTTTCGAGAAAAACCAGCTTGTGCTGCACGTTCTCACGCTGGGCAAACTGAATCAGATCCTTGATCAGCTGTTTTCCCTCATTGTCCGCCGGATGCGCCTTGCCGGCAAACAGAAATTGAATCGGCCGACGTTCATCTTTGAGCATGCCGAGCAACCGCTGCTGGTCGCGCAGCAACAGCGTGCCCCGTTTGTAAGTTGCGAAACGACGCGCAAAACCCACCGTCAGAATGTCGGGATTGAGCAGATTCTGAATTTTCGGCAGCGCATTTACATTGCCGTCGGAGAGGTAGCGGAAGTTGTTCTGCATCCAGCGCCGGGCCCGGCGAATCAGCGAATGGCGACACAGTTCATGCGTCATCCAGAGTTCTTCATCCGGCAGCGCCTCCAGACCAGCCACCAGCTGTGCCATGTCCGGATTGGCATCCCATTTCGGCGGCAGGTAGCGTTCAAACATCGGATTGAGGCTGTGCGACACCCAGGAACGGATATGCACACCATTGGTCACGTGACGAATCGGAATTTCCGCAATCGAACGCCCCGGCCACAAATCCTTCCACATCTCCCGCGCAACTTCCCCGTGCAGTTTACTCACGCCGTTGCTGTAATTGGCGGCCAGACGCAAACCGAAAACCGTCATCGACATCGAAGACGCCCGGCCCCGTTCGCTGATCGGAACTCCCCAGCTCAGCACCCGTTCCACATCCAGTTTCGCTTCATCGGCCAGCGGTTTCAGGTAAGGCCGGAGCAACTCGATATCAAACACCTCATTACCAGCCGGCACCGGGGTATGAGTAGTGAACACATTTGAGCGCCATACCGTTTCCAGCGCCACATTCGGTTCGTATCCGGCGTCGTTGACCAGATGCGCAATCCGCGCCAGCGAAAGGAACCCGGCATGCCCTTCATTCATGTGACACACTTCGGGATCGCAGCCGAGCGCCAGCAGCGCCTTGTACCCGCCGATGCCGAGCAGCAGTTCCTGGTGCAGGCGCATCCGTTTGTCACCACCGTAAAGACGCCAGGTAACTTCACGCAGATCCGGAGGATTCTGCGGCAATTCGGTGTCGAGCAGCACCAGCGGCACATTGCCGACCCAGAGAATCCACACCGCCGCAAAAAGTTCCCGATCCCCAAGATGCATGGAGATGATCAGTTCCCGGCCGTCGGCGCCGCGGGCGCGCACAATCGGCAGATCCTGAATTTCCGAGACCGGATAATGTTCGTGCTGCCAGCCGGTTCTATCGAGCACCTGCCGGAAGTACCCCTGCCGGTAGAGCAGCCCCACCGCGATCAGCGGCAACCGCAGATCACTGGCCGCTTTGAGGTGGTCGCCGGCAAGCACGCCGAGACCGCCGGAAAAGATCGGAATACTTTCGTGGATGCCGAATTCAAGGGAGAAATAAGCGACATTGCGCTTGCCGCTCAACTGGCCGTTCGCCATGCCGTCAGCATGAACCTGACGCTCAAATTCCGCCTTGACGATACGCAGCTGCCGTAAAAAAGCGGCATCGTGCGCAAGTTCTTCCAACCGGGACTGCGGCACCCGCCGGAGAAACACCTTGGCGCTGCCGGAAAGTTCACGCCAGAGGTTCGGATTCACCCGCATGAAAAGTTCGATCGCCGCCGGGTGCCAGCACCACCAGATATTGTCGGCGAGATTCTCAAGAAATTTCAGCTCCTCCGGGATCCGGGGAGCTACATTGTAAAGTTGCAGATTCATAAACGCTCCTTTCCGGATCACGGAAAAAGAGTTTTTTTCGCAATTGTGGAGTTATAAATTTACAAACGCGCCTTTGCCGCACTCACTGAAAATGAGTTACTTCGCGGCAGGCACGACGAGCAGGCTGTTCAGCGAACCAAATTCATTGGGAGTGAAGTTGGGATTGGCGTCATCGAGACGCCATTCCCCGTCGATCACAAACTTGTACTGATATTCTCCCGGAGCCAGCATCAACCGGCAGGTGTAAACCCCGTTTCCCTTGCGGTCAACCAGCTGTTTATCCGGCTGCCAGTTATTGAACGAGCCGGCCACCATTACGGTTTTACCGGGACCGGCCTCAACAGACAAAGTGACACAACGACGGGCCGGAGCAGCAGCCGCGGCAGTGGATTTTTTGCGACAGGCCATGATTTCTTCTCCTCAAAGAGTAGTTTAAATACCGATAACTACAGAGTTGATCGAGTGATCACTCGCAGTTTGGCTACGGCACGTTATTAATATACCCCCATCAATGATTTTTGTCAAGAAAACCACACTGTTCAACTTGCATATTCCGCGAAGCAGACATATATTTCAATCAGGATAGCGACGACAACCATTTCCGGTGACAACTAAACATGCAATACCGTTCACTTTCCCGGGAAGCACGCCCGGTTTCCCGCCTCGGACTCGGCGCCATGCGCCTGCCGATACCAGAAAACCCCGATCCGCTGGCCACTGCCGATCTCGAGAAAGCGGTGCGGGTGGTACACTCCGCCGTCGACCACGGCATCAACTACATCGACACCGCCTACGGCTACTGCGGCGGACGCAGCGAAACCGCCGTCGGACTGGCACTGGAAGGAGAGCGGAGGAACCGGGTGCTGCTCTCAACCAAACTGCCGCTCTGGAATTTCGAGAAGCGTGAAGACTTCCGCCGGATCCTGGAGGAACAGCTGCGCAAACTCCGCACCGATCATGTCGATTTTTATCACTTCCACGCCCTCGGCAGGGAACGTCTGGAGGACAAGATTCTCCCCCTGGGCCTCCTCGACGAAGCCGAAAAACTCAAGGGTGAAGGACTGTTCCGCCACCTGGCATTTTCGTTTCACGATCCCGACCCCGAAGTGATGAAAAAAATCATCGACTACGGAGTCTTTGACAGCGTACTCTGCCAGTACAACCTGCTCGACCGTTCCAACGAGGACAACATCCGTTACGCCGCCGAACGCGGCCTCGGCGTTTTCATAATGGGACCGGTCGGCGGCGGCCGACTCGCCTTTGCCGGCAGCGTATTTGAAAATGCGCTCAAGGGGAAATTCACCACGCCGGAACTCGCGCTGCGCTTTGTACTCTCCTCGCCGCTGATCACCTGCGCGCTCTCCGGGATGTCCACGCAAGAGATGGTGGAGGATAATTGCCGCGTCGCCGACGACGCCTCCCCCCTCGATGCAACCGAACTTCAGGCTCTCGAACAGGTTGGCAAAGAGTGTGAGAAACTGCGGGAACTCTATTGTACCGGCTGCTCATACTGCGTCGAATCCTGCCCGCGCGGCATCGATATTCCGGGCTGCCTGCGCGCCCTGATCTACGATGAGGTATACAAACTCGGCACCGCCGCCGCCAACACCTACCCGAAAGAGGCGGCCAAACGTGCCGGCAACTGCGTCGGCTGCGGCGCCTGTGAAAAGAAGTGTCCGCAGCATCTGCCGATTCGCGCTCATCTCGCCCGCTGCCGCGACCGGTTTGAGTAGTTCCCCCGGTCACGCAGTCGCGCGGTTCCCTGGGCTTCCGCAAGCGGGCGGACAGGGCGCTCTGCCGCGACCGGTTTGAGTAGTTCCCCCGGTCACGCAGTCGCGCGGTTCCTCTGGGCATCCGCAAGCGGGCGGACAGGGCGTTGCCGCCCCCCCCGGTTCGCATCGAGGGAATCACCTTCCGGAGTTGTTCGCGGCTTTCCGGCGCCGCCGTTCCGGACACCGCCATCGCCCATCGCCAGATTTCAGCCCCGTGTACCCCCCCCTTAAACAAAAAAAAACGCCGCCGGGCATATTCCCGACGGCGCAGTACGCTTCAAACAGCTTACCGTGCGTAGTACTCGATCACGCTCATGATCTTGAAGAAGGAGGGGATCTCCTCGACCTGCGGGGCACGCACCAGGGTGATCTTCAGATTTTCGAGATCAACCTCGAAGTAGGGAGGAACCGTCGCGTTGCCCTTCTTGGCAATTTCCGCGATGGCGGGGGACTTGGCCGGATCGATCGAAACAACCTGACCCTCGCGAACCTGATAGCTCGAACGGTCCACCCGCTTGCCGTTGACCAGCACATGACCGTGGTTGATGTACTGCTTGGCGGCGAAGATCGTCGGCGCAAACCCGGTGCGGAAAAGCACCGCGTCCAGACGCTGCTCCAGCGAACGGAAAAGCTTCTCGTGCGCCTGACCTTCACCGGATTTGGCCTTGGCATAAGCGATGCGGAGCTGCTTCTCACTGATCGCGTAATAGTTGCGAAGTTTCTGTTTTTCCAGCAGCAACTCTCCATAGGTGGAGAGCTTGTTGCGGCGTCCCTTGCCGTGCGGTCCGGCGCAATAGGGACGTTTCACGCTCGGGCACTTCGGGTCACCCCAGAGGCACTGCCCGATACGGCGGCAGAATTTGTGCTTTGCTCGACTTGCGGTTGGCATAACCAATCCCTTTCCAAAAATTAATTGATTTCCCGTGTCCCGGGTGTCAAGCCTTTATCATTCTGAAATGGGGCCCGGAACACATGCATTTAAATAATATAGCGCCGCCCGGAGAATTTTCAAGCGACGGCACCCCGGAAATCCGAAAATTTCCTTCCTCCCGCCGGAAAACGACCACAACAGCGGCCGCCCTCCTCACTGCTCAATCCGAT
>CAKUKT010000091.1 GCA_934663655.1 uncultured Victivallaceae bacterium | reverse complement strand
CGGTTATGCTGTTCTCCCGGCGAGGTGGACTGGACCGGTCGTTTCTGACGCGGAGGAAAGGCGTCCGGCGGACGGGGAGGGGACCGGGCGTGGGGAAAAACCGCGGCGGTGCGGATTTTGCGGAAAATTTTTTGTAAAAGAGCTTGCAAAATCAAAAAACCGGATTATATTCCCCACTATATGAAAAAAATACAGGTATGTAACAGGTATCGACAGCGATGAGGAAACTTGGTTCCGGTTCGGAATATGTTTACTTTGCCATGACTGAGGAGCTGGCGCGGCAGATTCGTTCCGGGGTGTTGCGGCCCGGCGAACGGATCGCTTCCGAGAATGCGCTGGCGCAGATCTACGGCATCAGCCGCCGTTCGGTGCGCGAAGGACTCGCGTGTCTGGCGCGGGAAGGGCTGGTGGTCGCCCATGCCGGCAAAGGCAGCTTTGTTGCGGAACGACCGGAAATTTCCAAAGAGGCCGGGGTGGTGGCGCTGGTGGTGCCGGATGTCGATGATGCATTTATTTCCGAGGTGTGCAAAGGGGTGCAGACCGCGCTGGCTGCCCGGGGAATGCGGATGGTGATTCAGAGTTCCGGACGGAATTTCTCCGGAGAACGGGCGGCCATCGACTACTGGCTGGGGCGCGGTGTCGCCGGAGTGATACTGTTTCCGGTTTCTTCCGGGCGCGGAATTGAGAATGTTTTCCGGCTCTGCAGCTTCAAGGTGCCGTTTGTGTTGATCGACCGTTATTTCCGCGATCTTGAGACCGACTGTGTGGTCGTCGACAACTACCAGGGGGGTATGGACGCGGTTGCGCATCTGATCGATTCCGGTTGTCGACGGATTGCACACATTCAGGGTACCGGGGTGACCGCGAATGTTGATCGTTTCGAGGGGTACCGGGATGGACTGGCCGCCGCCGGAATGGTTTACGACCAGTCGCTGGTGCGGCGGCTGCCGCCGGGGTTTCAGGCTGCGGACGAGCGTTTCGAGCCGGATGTGAACTGGGGGCGCGAAGCCATGCGCTCGCTGCTTGAATCGGGTGCGGCACCGGATGCGCTCTTTGCCGGCAACGATTACATTGCGCTGGGGGCGCTTCGTACCATGCGCGAGGCCGGGGTACGGGTGGGTGATGACATTGCGGTAGTGGGATTTGATGATCTCAAATTCGTTTCGCTGCTGGATACTCCGCTTTCCACGGTGCGTCAGCCGAAGCAGCGGATCGGCGAGGAGGCGGTGGCGTTGCTTGCCGGCAGGATCGGCGGGCAGCGGGGGGCAGCGCCGGAGCGGGTGGTGTTGCCGACGGAACTTATTGTGCGCGAATCGAGCCGGCGGTGAGCTCTTTTTGTGCGCGGAAATGATACAAGTAACAAACCTGTAACATGAACCGGAGAAGCGCAACTATGAAAGCAGTGGTGTTGTCCGCTGACTGGGATCCCCGGCCGGATTTCCGTACCGGCAGCCGGATTTGACGTGACCGCGTTTGCCTATCCGCAGAGCAGTTGCAGCCGGGTCACCGATCAGGCGCTGAACCGTCGTTTCCGTCATCTGCGTTCGGGGATTTTCCCGCCCGCGGGCAAGACGCAGGCGGAGATGAACGGCGCCTTCGTGCCCGTGGACAAAATCGCCGGGACGATCACCTTTTACGGCAGCAGCAGCGATCTTACGGGCGGCCGGAGCGACGAGGAGATTGTGGCGGCGCTTGAACGGGCGGCTTTACGTCGGGGTGTGCGGAGAGATCACCGGCGGTCTCTCCGCCTGGGTTGTCGCCTACGATCCGGAGAGGCGCCGCACCGATTACCTGGTGGAGATGGCGGCCGTGCTCGGTCATCCGGCGGACAACGGTGAAGCGACCCATTCCAAGGTTCACAAATGTCTGCTCCAGGATGATGACGGTACAATTTATGCTGCGACCCACTGTACCGGGGCTCCGCTCGGGGACTGGATCTGGCGGCCGTGGAACTGCTGGAATCATCCGGTGAAGTACTTCAGCGGCGCCGGGCTGGCGGTGTTCCGGCCGGACGGCGAGCTCATCTATACGACCACGCTCTTTCCGCGGGAGGGGGCGCGCTGCATGGCGCTGGCGCGTCGTCGCCGACGGTTGTATATTATGAGCTATCCGCGCAACCATTTCTGTGTTTACGATCTTGAAACGCGTTCGTTGCGGGATTTCGGCCGGATCAGTCAGCTCAATCCGCAGTGTATCTTTCTGGATGCGGCGGAAAACGGTTATACCACCGGTGACTACGGTGAGATCATCAAGTTCGATGCCGATCGCGGGGAACTGCTGGAGACCGGAGCGGTGATTCCGCACGAATCTTTCCGCAACGGCTACCACGCGACGCTGTACGATGCGACGCCGTCGCCGGACGGGGAGAGCGTCTGGGGGACGACCTGGACTTGGGGGGAGCGGTTGTTCCGTTACGATTTTGCGGAGGGCCGGATTGAGGATTTCGGTCTGGCGTTCGGGGAATCAGATCCGGTATGGGATCACATCATTCACACCCATGTGGGAGGGATGGTATTCGGTCCCGACGGGGGACTTTACTATACGGTGAACCGGCGTTCGCCGGAGGGAAGTCATCCGTGGCTGGTTCGTTTCGACACCGGTACGCGGACGCGCGAACTGATCGGACCGCTGGTGTATGACGGCCGTCCCGGGGATCATATTTCGCGTGGGGTCTGCGGAACGGACGGGGCGCTCTATTTTGCTGAAGCCGGCAATACGCCGACCAAACTTTTCCGGTGCGATCTCGGGTTCAGTTCCGGTGTCGGCGGCCGGGTACGTCGTCTCTGGGGGTAGACATGAACGATGATCTTGAAAAACGGGTCTGGCCGAAGTCTCCGCTCAAGGAGGAACACCTTGACGCCGGTCAGCTCAAACAGTTTCTGGCGATACGCGCCGATTACGAGAAGAGCGCGTTTGTTCAGGAGGGACATTTTGAAGTGCGGGCGCTGGGTGCAAAGGAGTTCACCCGGCCGATTCCGCCCGGGAAGTCCGGAATTTGTGCGCTGCTGAGCCATTCCAACGGCCGGATATACGGGGGGACGAAGGGGAGTCGGGCGCACCTGTTTTTCTACAATCCTGCTCCCGACGCGGACGCGGTCGCAGATCTCGGGGTGCTGCCCGGCATGACCGGGGTGACGGCGATGGTCGAAATGGCCGACCAGTCGGTTGCAGTTGCCGCCGGTGATGGATCGGGTCGCGGGAAGATATTTTATTATCGTCCCTGCGAGGTGCTGTTGCGCGACCGGGATTTCACCGGGATGGGGGTGCGGGAGATTTTTGATTTTCCGGCCGAGGATCAGATGTTTTTCAGCACGGTTGATCCCTGTCATTCCGGGGGAGAAGTGGTTGAATCGGGGCTGCCGGTTCCGGATGAGTCGATTGCCGATCTGGCGACGGCGGGGGGACGGCTCTGGATGATCGGAGGAGAATCCGGTCGGATCTACAGCGTCGATCCGGGGGGCGCGGAACCGGAACTGGAAATGGTGTTCCGGCTTGACCCCAACGGGAATTTTTCGCGCCGGTTCGGGCGCGACGCGGCAGGAAATCTGCTGGCGGCGGGGCTGTACGGTCGGTTGTTCCGGCTGGATGCTGAGCGCGGGGTCTGGATTGACAGCGGGAGTTGTGCGCCGGCGCTCAAGGGGCGGGAGTTGTACAACCGGGTGACGGCGTTCACGCTGGAACCCCGTTCCGGAGTGGTCTACGGCGGGACGATTGACGGCATAATTTTCCGGATTGATCCGGAGAGCGGCCGGGTGGTTTCGCTGGGCAAGCCGACTGATCAATCCAATGTGGTCGCGCTTGCCGCCACCGGCGGTCGGATCTATGCATTGCTCGGTCTGGAGTCGGATTGCGCGCGGCTCGGCGTCTATGCTCCTGAGGACGGGGAGATGCGTGATCTCGGGTGTATTCTCGCACGTTCCGAGCGTCCGTGGAACGGTTATAATTTCGGGGCGATGATCCGGGGGCGGGACGGGGTGCTTTTCATGGGAGAATGCGACCGGATCAGTCATCGTTTCATCTATTATCCGCCTGTTGAAAGGGAGAATCGGTTATGAAGATATTGGTTTTCGGTGGGACCGGCTGGCTTGGTCACACGATTGTAAAGCAGCTTGCCGCGGGTGGTCATGAGGTGGTTGCATGTTCCCGGGGGCGGAAGCGGGATTATCCGTTGCCGGGGACGATCCGGCAGCTGGTGGTCGACAAGGATGAGCCGGAGGCGGTGCGCGAACTGCTGGCAGCGGAACGCGCCGGGGTGGTGATCGATACGCGACCGAGCGTAAAGAGTGTGGAGAACTTCTGCCGTTACGGGAGCGGAATCCGCCATTATATTCACTGCAGTTCGACCGGCGGTTATGCGCCGTTGCCCTTTCTGCCGGGGGACGAGACCGCGCCCTATTACCGGGACCATTTTCCGGGCGGCGGCTGGACGGAGAAATTCGATGTGGATACGCTGGTTATGGATCGTTTCCATCGGACGGGGTTTCCGGCGACAGTGATTCGTCCCTGTTACATCACCGGCGAGGGAATGCTGCCGCTGGACAATCTCGGGGGGCGGCGCCGGGATTTCCTCTCCGACGTCAAGCTGGAAAAGATTCTCGATCTGCCGGAGAATGGTCTGGCGTTGCTCCAGCCGGTGGAGATCACCGATTTGGCTTCAGCTTTCGTGCTGGCGGCGGAGAATGCGCGCGGTATCGGGGAGGTGTACAACGTGACCGGGGATCACGCGTTCACGCTGGTACGTTATCTGGAGCTGACCGCCGGAGTGTTCGGGGTGGGGGTGCGACTGAATTTCATGAGCGTGGAAGCGATGCTCGCGAAATATGGAGAGGCGATCGATGAGCCCGGTTTACGTTTTCTCACTCACCACATGTGCTACACCAACGCGAAAGCCCGTCGGGATCTCGGCTTCTCACCCCGCCATACGCCGGAGGAGGCGGTGGAACTGACTGCCCGCTGGGGAGCGCGCAAAACCGGTATCTGACCGGGGGGCGGACGGGCGCGGTTGCCGTCGTTGTGGGGGGGGGGAATTTTTTTTCTCCCCGCCGCGGGGATGTCCCGCCCGGATTTTTCGATAACGGCAATCCTGGCGGCGGTACGGCTGAACCGGTCGGGGCGGATATTTTTTTAGATTCCTCCCGACGCCGGTTACCGGTGGTTGCCGGCCTCAGGGTCGGGAGTGGCGCAGCGCGGAGAGCAGATCGATGGTGCGTTCGCGGATTTCCGACAGCTGGGCGCGCGGCTTGGTCAACTCCCGGCGCAGCGAATGCTGGAGGTCGGCGATTTCGTCGAGCCTTCCGGCGGTTTCGTTGAGATCGGCGAGCACCCGTTTGCCGAGGCTCAGTTTCAGCGGCAGCGCCGTCTCCGGATCGGCGTCGGCGAAATCGGCGGCGCGGGAGAGCAGCTTGGCGTAGGCGCAGGCGAGACCGAGACCGTACATCATCAGGTCGGCGCGGAGATGGGAGATCATCAGGATGTTCCACTCCGAAGCGAGATAATCCACCGCGCTCACCAGTTCCGAACCCGGACGGCGGGTCACCTCATCGGCAGGCAGATCCTCATCGCGCTCCTCGCGTTCGAACAGGCGGCGGCTTCTGAAAACCACGGGAGCGCCGCTCGGCACCGGGCTGGAATTTTCTGCGAGCTGATCGGATATCAGCTCCTCTTCGCCGGGGAGATCCAGGCAGGCGGGCAATTCGCGGAAATAACAGGCGATCCGCCGCTCGTCGCGGCGGATTTCCCGCTCCCACTGGAACTCATTCCACTCTTCGCGATTTTTCCGCACGATCAGTTGTTCTCTCCGTGATTCTGCCGGCGTCGACCGGCGGCGACATCGCTCCAGATCGCTTCGAGGTTGTAACGTTCGCGAACCTCGGCGGTCATCAGGTGGACGACCACATCGCTGAAATCGATCAGTTCCCAGCCACCGGATCCGCCGCCCGGCCGTGACAGTGGCCGGAGCTGGAATTTCTCACGCACCTGCCGTTCGATATGGGATACCATTGCCTGGAGCTGCGGATCGGAGTTCACGGTGGCGATAACGAAATAATCGGCGACGGTGGTCCGGCCCGCCAGCGGCAGCATCAGAATATTTTCTCCCTGCTTGTCCTCAATGCATTTGACGCAGAACTCCGCGAGTTCGCGAGTGCGTTCGGCAGTCGGGATTTCGTTATGGTCGGATTTCTCGATGGTCACATTTCACCTCCTCTGCTGTGGTGTACAGCCGGTGGGCGCGACAATATTCGCGCACCGGTTCGGCCAGTGCACCGGTATTAATATCGCTCCATTCCGGGGATTTTGCCATTCTTTTTTTGATTTCGCTTGAAGATATTTCAAAAATTTTTCCCGTCATCACTCCGGCGAGGAGTTTTTCGACCTGTTCCGGGTTCCAGTGTTCGGCGAGTTGGTCGCGCAGTTCCCCGGGGTTGGCGCGCGGATAGGTAAGTATCAGGTAACGATCGACCAGTTCGCGGGCGCGGTGCCAGGTGTGGAGTTCCAGCAGCGAATCGCCGCCGATGAGCAGTTTGAGTTCCAGTTCCGGGTGGGCGGAACTGCAGGCGGCCATCACATCGATGGTGTAGGATGGTTCGAGTGCCAGTCGGCGTTCGATGTCGCTGGCGTGCTGGCAAGGCTCATTCCGGATCATCAGTTTGACCATCGCGAGCCGGTCGTCGAAAGGTGCTCGTTCGCGCTTCTGTTTGTGGGGCGGGCTGTAGGAGGGAACCCAGACGACCCGTTCACATCCGCCGAGTGCGAGGGCGGCGCGGGCCAGTTGGAGGTGGCCGAGGTGGGGCGGATCGAAACTGCCGCCGAAAAAAGCGGTGGGAATCCGTGCCATGGTTCAACGTCGATTATCAGAGTTCGACATACTGTTTCTGAATCTCCGGGGTACGTTCGGCGATATTGGAGAGGCGGTCGCCGATTTTGCTGAGTTCGCCGAGCATTTCGATGTAGATCACGCCGCTGAGCGCCGAACAATGACCTTTGCGCAGCCGGTTGATATGTTCATCCTCGAACTTGTCGGCAAGCCGGTTGATCTTGATTTCACTCTTGAGGGCGGTCTTGACATTCTTGAGGTTGTCTCCGTTCAATCCCTCGATCACGTTGCGCGCCTGTTTATCGAGGACTTCCCACATTTTCAGAAGTTCACGCTCCGCAACCTCCGAGAGCGGCTTACCGGCCTGGGAGAGGCGTTCGGCGAGCTGGAGGATGGTTTCGGTGTGGTCGGCGATACGCTCGGCGTCGTTGGTGCAGTGCATCAGCAGCGGCACCAGTTCCGATTCCGGTTCGGTAAGCGGTCGCCGGGTGATCTGCACAAGGTAGGCGGTGACTTCATTCTGCATGGCGTCGATTTCGGCCTCCGCCTCGGCGAGCAGCCGGCATTTTTCGGGGTCGAGGTCACCGCCGAGGAAGTGCTGGTTCACCGCTTCATCGACCATCTTCCACGACTTCTCAACCATCAGCCGGATCGCGCTGACGCTCTGCTTGATGGCGATGGCCGGGGTTTTCAGCAGGCCGGGTTCGAGAATGCGGGTCTGAACCTTGTTGCGGATCGGCAGCAGGTGGCTGCACACCGCCGCGAACTGTTTGACGAACGGCAGCAGCAACAGGGAGATGGTGACGTTGAAAAAGGTGTGCGCCATGGCGATGTGGCGGGCGAGATTCTGCGGAATTGCGGCGAAGGCGTCACCGGGGGTGATGGCGTTGATGAAGTAGAGAAAGATCGGCTGGTTGTCGCTGCCGAAGGGGACGTAGAGCAGCAGCGTCATCACCACCACGCCGAAGACGTTGAAGAGGGTATGAGCGAGCGCCGCCTGTTTGCCGACCCGGTTGGCGGTAAGGCCGGCGAGCTGGGCAGGGAGGGTGGAGCCGATGTTGGAACCGAGCACGAGCACAAACGCGGTGTAGAAATTGACCAGCCCGCTGGCGGCCAGCGCCAGGACGATGCCGGTGAAAACCGAACTGGATTGAATCAGCGCCGTCGCGATGGTACCGACGATGATCGCTCCGATCACGGTCGGCAGCGGCATGAAACCGCCGGGAACGCGGGGGGCGCAGTTGAAGAGATTGAAAAAGGCGCGGAAGGAGTGCATTTCGCCGAGGACCTTGAGTTCGCTGCTCATCATATCGAGTCCGAGGAAGAGCAATCCGAAGCCCATGATCGCCGTGCCCCAGCCGTGGAGCTGACGCCGTTTGAAAAGGGAAATGAACAGTCCGAAGGCGATTGCCGGCAGGGCGACGCCGGAGAGGTCGAAGCTGATGATCTGGGCGGTTACGGTGGTACCGATGTTGGCGCCGAAGATGATGCCGATCGACTGAGTGAGGGTGAGCAGACCGGCGTTGATGAAGCCGATGACCATGACGGTGGTGGCGCTGGAAGCCTGGAGTACGGCGGTGACGATGGTGCCGGCAAGCAGGGCGACCACCCGGTTGCGGGTGAGGAACTGGAGAATTTTGCGCATATTTTCGCCGGCGGCGATACCGAGTCCGTCGCTCATGAGCTTCATGCCGAGGACGAAGAGCGCCAGTCCGCCGATTACCGCGATGATGATCGCGGCGCGGTTGAAGGCCATGACCCGGACGGTGATGTCGTTGATGGCGAAATCCTGATCCCGGTCGTCGATGGTGATGCCGACGTTGTAGGCGCCGGTTTTTTCGCCGAGGAGAATGCCGGTGGAAGCGACGCCGTGGTTGTTGGTGACGGTGCGCGGAGAGAGAATTTTCGCGGTCGGCTGCACGCCTTCGGCGGTGGCGCGCAGGTCGAAGCGTACCGGTACGCCGGCGAGGGGTTTGCCGTCGCGGATGAGGGTGACTTCGAGAGGTTTGGCGGCGAGACTGCCTGAAGCGTATTCGTTGTTCTGGCCGCTGTTCTGCATGCCGGAGACGAACCGGACGGTGGTGGCC
>CAKUKT010000090.1 GCA_934663655.1 uncultured Victivallaceae bacterium | reverse complement strand
GCCGGGCCACGAAAAGCTGGCAAAGATGATCTTGAGATTGCTTCGAGGATCGAACACATCCCGATGTTCGATGCCGAATGGCATCAACGCTATGTCTCCATTGGAAAAATCATAGCGGCGATTATGGCGCAGTTCCAGCGTGAATTTGCCGTCAAGTACGTAGACCAACTCATGATATTCGTTGTCAATGTGAAAATTGAGCGAATAATACGAGTCAAGGTAAAACTCCTCCATCACATAGATTTGCGGAACCGAGTGGAACAATTGCTGAAACGATGCAGTCTGGTTGGAAACCGCCATTTTTTCGAGATCCTTTCCATGAATAATTAAGCACCGGTAATCTTTTTTGTCAAACTTGCCGGACCGATCTAATCAATAATTTATTGCTTTTTTTTCAGTTTTTTTCCCCAAGCGCAAAATAGTACCCGAAATGGCAAAATTGTGCCGTAAAACACGGTTGCATTGCTATGTCGATACAAGTAAATTAAAACTGTCGGGCAAAATCTTCGATATGGAAGGATATGCATTGCGATGGAAAAACGAATATTGGGAAAATGTGGACTGGCGGTTTCTCGACTGGGGCTCGGAGGACTGTTTATCAGTTGCGGAGTCGCAGAACGCCGTCAATCCTGCGCGGTAATCCGCCGTGCCTGGGAACTCGGAATCAATTACATTGACACTGCTCCATCATATTATGACAGCGAAGAGGTGATCGGTGAAGCTTTGCAGTCATTTGAGCATGAGTTCATTATCAGCACCAAGATCGGTAATCTGCCCCCGGAGAATTTCCGGGCGCAGGACAAGGATTTCCTCCGGAACGAACTGGAAAAATCTTTCAACCGGCTGCGTCGCCGCCACGTCAATATTCTGATGATTCACGAACCGGATCGGCAGGGGGAATTTTATGATTGGTGGACCGATGAAGATGATTATTCCGGACCGGTGCTGGATTTACTCCACGAATACCGGGAGGAACAGCGCTGCGATTTTATCGGCCTGGGCGGAACCACTGTTACCGAAATGACCAGACTATGCAACAGCGGAAAATTCGATCTGGTATTGACGGCTTTTCAGTACAGTCTGCTCTTTCAGGAGGCGGTTGACAGTGTAATTCCTGCGGCGCTAAAACACAATATGGGAATCATTGCCGGATCGCCCCTTCAGCAGGGGGCTTTCGCCCGGATCTATGACAACGGGATAATTCATCACCCGGTTCGCTGGATGGCGGAAAAACGACGTCGCCAGTTTCTCAAACTCTACGAATTGGTTCATGACTGCAAAATACCGTTGCCGGAGCTGGCATTGCGATTCGTGCTGTCCAACGATGACATTTCCATGGTTTTGACTGGTGCACGCTCGGTGGAGGAGCTGGAGCGTAATGTGGCTGCCGCTGAAGCTGGACCGCTGGCGCCGGAATTGCTGGCGGCGATCGATGATATTTACCGGATGGTTCCGCAACGTCCTTATCTGGAACCGATCGGATTGAACTTCCCGAAACAGGACTGATTTAAAATTCAAGGAGATGTGTGAATGAAGAACACACTGGCGATTTATGGCGGTTCGCCGGTATTTTCACCCGGCGAAATCAAAAACTGGCCTCCCATTGATAAGATCGATGAGCTTTATGTGCTGGATGCGCTTCATGCTGCTGTTCAGTCGCGGGGAACCCACAACCTCGCATTTGAGGAAGAATTCAAGGCGTGGAACGGCAACAAGTTCGCTCTGTTGACCAACAGCGGCACCGCGGCTCTTCACATGTGTATCGCCGCATGTGGTATCAGCGCCGGAGATCACGTACTGGTTACAGCCTACAGCTGGGTATCAAGTGCAACCTGTATTTTACATCACAGTGCAATCCCCGTATTTGTGGACATCGATCCGGAAACCTTTCTGATCGACGCCGGAAAGATCGAAGCTGCGATTACTCCCCGTACTAAAGCTATCATGGTGGTTCAACTTCACGGACTGTGCGCCGATATGGACGAGATCAATGCCATCGCCAGACGTCACAACCTTTTTGTGATTGAAGACGCCTGTCAGGCTCATGGTTCCACCTACCGGGGACGCAAAGCGGGGACGCTGGGGCATTGTGCGGCATTTTCGCTCAATCAGTTCAAGTGTCTTTCGGCCGGCGAGGGGGGAACTTTTGTCACCGATGATGAAACGCTTTACAACAACGCGGCAAAATTCTGGAGCTTCGGCGAAACCGCTCGCCCGGAACAGACTCGGGATCACCATGCCTATGCGCTGGGGTGGATGTACCGCAACAACGAACTTACAGCCGCTTTCGCCCGCGCCCAGCTTACCAAGTTGGACGGATATCTGGCTGTCCTGCGGGAGAACTGCGATTATCTGCGTGCCAATCTGACCGATAATCCGATGTTGAAACTTCCCTGGGAGCCGGCGGAGTGTCATCACACCTATTACAATTTCAATCTGAGGATCAATTTCGAGGCGGCTGAGATTCCCGATGACCATCGTATACGCGTCCGTTTCCGCGACGCGGTATGTGCGGCTCTGAACGCTGAAGGTTTGCCATGCAATGTCTGGCAGCACTACATCTTGCCGGAGATGACGGTCTTTCAGGCCAGAAATGCCTTCGGCGGCGGTTATCCATGGAGCATTCCGGGAGCTGACGAGGGCGTGGATTACAACCCGGCTCAGTTCCCGGCGGCCCGGGAATACTGTGACTGTCACATCGCGATTGTTACCACATTGCGGGCTCCCAACACCACCGTCGTTGCCGGTCATTGTGCTGATGCGATCAACAAAGTCTTCGAGCAACTCGATCAAATCGATCCGGAACGGATATTGAAAGGTTAGAATAATATGCGCTGGTCGATTATGACCTATTCTCTCGATCAGCAGCCGGGGCGGTATCCCGTGGCGGAATATCCCGCCATTATCGCTGCTGCCGGAGCAGAGGGAATTAACTGGGTCTCCACCTACGGCCTACCGCCGGCAGAACTGCGTTGTCGCAGTTTGGAGGTCGGATTGGAGGTGAGTTGTTTTACCTTTTCCCTGGTACATCTGGCCAGTGGAGGAGATTGGCGGCGCGAGGCCCGGGATAATTTCGCGGCGGCGGTTGAACTGGGGGCGCCGAGGGTGATGGTGGTGCCGATGGCACCGTCGGGCACCGACACCCCGGAGGCTGGGCGGCGGTGCTGGCTTGAGGCGGTGCTGCCGGAACTCTCCCGGTTGGCGATGGAATATCGTGTGGTACTGACAATTGAGAACTTTCAGGGGCGGAACAGCCCCTTCGTTACTGCGGAGGATCTATTGTCGGCGCAGCGTGCGATTCCCGGACTCCGTTTCACACTGGATGTCGGTAATGCTGCAACTGGAGGAGAGGCTTCGTCGCTGGCGGTGGCGCGACTGGACGGCGGAATCGAATTTGTCCATTTCAAGGATTATGTCATCAGTGAGACGGCGATACCGGGCAGCTTCCGGGGGCGGGATGGTCGATTTTATCGGCCGGCGGTGCTCGGCGAGGGAAATGTTGAGCTCTATCCGGCTCTGCAAACTTTGCAGGAGTGCGGTTATGACGGCTGGATAGATGTGGAATTTGAAGGAAGCAATCCCCCGGCCGCAGAAGGCGTCGCCGCCGGAATCGCATGGCTGAACAACAACCTGAAAAAGACCGGCGCAAAAAACAACCGTAAATAGCAAAATATTACCCATAACGGGCGTTGTAAAACTTACTTTTTTTTACTATAATTATAACTGTGTAATGCTGAACATAATTACAGAAAAGATGCCGGATATGTCAGAAAATCATCGTCCGCCTGACTGGCTGAAAAATGCGGTCTTTTATCAGATTTATCCTCAGAGTTTTTTTGATTCCAATGCCGATGGTATTGGCGATCTGCCGGGGATAGTCGCAAAGCTCGACTACGTTGCGAGTCTGGGGGTAACGGCGTTGTGGATCAATCCATGTTTTGATTCGCCGTTTCAGGATGCCGGTTACGATGTGCGCGACTACTTCCGGATTGCCCCCCGTTATGGAACGCTTGAGGATTTGCAGCGGCTCTTTGCTGAGGCTCACCGGAGAAACCTGCGGGTTCTGCTCGATCTGGTACCGGGGCACACCTCCATTGAGTGTGAAATGTTCAAAAAGTCGGCGGCGGGAGAACTCGATCCGGAATGTGATCCGTATATATGGACTACCGGATGTCACGCCCGTACCCATGGTTACAATTTCATTTCCGGATATGGCAACCGCAATGGGTATTATCTGGCCAACTTCTTCTACTGTCAACCGGCGCTCAACTTCGGATTCACCGATTTTGACGAAGGGTTTTACTGGCAGCAACCGACTGATGCTCCAGCGGTATTGCGCAACCGCGAATTTATCCGGCAAGTGATGGAATTTTATCTGAAACTCGGCTGTGACGGGTTCCGAGTGGATATGGCGGAAAGCCTGGTGCGCGGGCGTGCCCATCGGGCCGAAGGATTGCGGGAACTGTGGAATTATTACCGGGAATGGCTCGACCGGGAGTTCCCGGAAGCGGTACTGGCTTCGGAGTGGGGCAACCCTGCTGAAGCGATTGCGGCCGGTTTCGACCTGGACTTTCTTCTTGCTTGGGATAATGATGGGGATTCTCCAGCTGCGTCGATGTTCCGGCGGATTATGTTGGAGCCAAAAGACAACTCTTTCAAGCCGGAACTTGAACGCTGCTTTTTCTGCCGAAAGAGTTCCGGAAACAGCCGGTGTTTTACGGAGGAGTTGAAGCGGATTCTCCGTTCCGTTGATGGCCGGGGGTACTGTGCACCGATTACCGGTAATCACGACCTCTATCGAATCTCCGGGCGTCGGAGCATTGAAGATCTCAAGGTGCTTTACTCCTGTATCTTTACGCTGCCGGGGGTTCCGTTTCTTTACTACGGGGATGAGCTCGGAATGCGTTATCTTGAACACTGGCCACATGTCGAAGGTTCTTACGAGCGCAGTGGTTCGCGTACTCCGATGCAGTGGGATCATTCGCCGAATGCCGGATTCTCCGCCGCGACGGCAGAGCAGCTCTATCTGCCGATCGATCCGGAGCCCGGACGCCCCTGTGTCTCCGACCAGGAGGCACAACCCGAATCGCTGCTCAACTTCACCCGGCGCCTGATCACACTGCACCGTGAACATCCGGCCCTCGGAGGCGAGGGAAATTTCCGTGTTCTCTGTTCGGAATACAGTTCAGCGCCGTTCGTCTACGAACGCAGTCACGGCAACGAACGTTTTGTCATTGCTCTCAATCCCGGATTGGAGGATCAGGAGCTTGAACTCGCCCTGATCGGAGAAACTGTGGAGGTGTTGCGTCACGGCAGCGCGACTTTGCAACAGGTTTCCGGCGGCTGCCGATTGAAACTCGGCGGAGTGTCAACGGCAATCTGGCAGTTGCGGTGAATCAGCTTATGGTCTGGAGTTCATCCAATATAAAAATGTGGGTGACGCGCAGAGAATTGGAACGCAACGGCGGGTTCGCGCTTGAGTTCTGTTAAGAGCAAGTGTGCCCGGATGGATCTGCTTTGACGATTACGGAAAGCGCTCGGACGGTAAAGTCAGTTCGTGTCAAAATTCACAACGCAGGAGAGATCGATGTTGAGGAAGTTATAGACCAGTCGTTTCGATTGTCGGAATTTAGTGTTTGGGTTGCCTCGAAAAGTGATTTGATTGTCTTTGCCCGCGTAACGTTGATCGCATAATATGTCTCCATAAGCTGAAAAACAAAACGATAAAATACCGAGATGACGGAGTTTCAACTCCTGAAACTTGATGCAACTGATGTTATGCTTTGCTATGGAATCCACAACTTAATCAGGGAGATTAAACTCATGCAACGGAAATCAATGAAAAAATTTCATTCCCAGTTCACGCTTATTGAACTTCTCGTTGTAATCGCGATCATTGCCATTCTGGCGGCAATGCTGATGCCGGTGTTAAGCAAGGCCAGGGAAGCGGCAAAAGCGAGCAACTGCGTCGCCAACCTGAAGCAAAGTGGACTTGCAATGCTCACTTATGCCGATGACAATCACGGTTTTATCCCCAGCTACCACTGGAACGGCACCCCGTGCGCGGCTACCGGGATTGATAAATATCTCGGCGGCTGGAATGGTATTCTCTATTACAACAAATATCTGCCCGAATTTTCCGCCGTCGCCCGTTGTCCCAAGATGGGGGGAACTATGGTGCTTGATCCGAGTTTCTTCAGTCAATCCTACGGCAGCTGGTCATATACCCAATATTCGGCGGATTGTCTGACCCCGGCGGGACAGAAGTTGTTTTACACCTTGAATCTTAATCTTCGTGGTTTGTCTCATAAACTGATTCGTCAGGCAAGTCTGGTGCCGATGATTATGGATTCCCTTTATAAAGAGGGGACGATCAATCAGGAATACTACTATGTTGCGCTAACCAGCGGCGTAAATCCACCCTCGGCGCGTCACAGCGGTCGTATCAACAGCGCCATGGCTGATGGTCATGTCGCGGTCCAGTTGCCGGCGGAGCTGCGGAGCAGTTTGATCGACTCCGGCTATTTCACATTCACCAGTAATCCTTTCCGTTATTTCAACAATGATGACGTCAATATCGCGTTATAAGTGAGGAGGTTTTCAGAATGAGTCGATTTCGCAAAATTGTGATTATGATTGTGACTGCTGGCGCGATGGCGGTGGCACCGGCTGCCTCGGAACTTTCCGATACTCAGTGGGAACTGTTGAAAGCCGAGAAGCTCGCCCGTCCCCGTCCGCTGATTATTAACGATGACGGAGTTGATGCTTTTGCTCAAAGCTTGTGGGAAGAACGGGGCGTGAAAAACATTCCCTACGAAGTTTTCACCCGACGTATGCTCGACATGATCAAGGGAACAAAATTTACCGCTGTCAGCTACACTGCCGGCGCTGTCGGCTGGTTGATGAGCTACCCTAACCAGGCCGGAGCCGGTCAGCTCCCCGACCAGATCGAAAACGATCCGATGCTCTATGCCAAACGTTTTGCCGAAGAAAATCAACTGGAGTTTTTCGGCGGTATGCGCCTCAATGATATTCACGACGCTTACAATCCCAACGCCTTCCCGAATGCCTACAAAAAGGCGCATCCGGAATATCTTTTCGGTACTTTCAATGATCGTCCGCCTCGGGGAGAATGGTCCGGTTACGATTTCACTCATCAGGAAATTCGCGATAAATTCGTCGCCATCGTTACCGAAATGATGGAGAATTACCCGGTTGACGGTATCGATCTGGATTTTTACCGGATTTGTGGTTTTTTCAAAGGTTCGCTATACGAAAATCGACCTGCAACTCCGCAGGAATGCGCGATGATGACCGATATGATCCGGCAGATCCGTGCCAATGCCGAACGTATCGGACGTGCACGACGGCAGCCGATTCTGCTCGCTTTTCATCTCCCGGACTCCCCGGAAGTGTGTCGCCTCGTCGGCCTTGATGTCGTGCAGTGGATGAAGGAAAAACTTTTTGATCTCTACTTGGCAGGCGGCGACCGGGGCTACTTCGTCCCCGCCCGCGAAATCTCGGCACTGTGCAAGAAATACGGCATCAAATATTACGGAGTCGTGAACTGCGCCAATGATATTCATGCCGATCCGATTTTTGGACGCAACAATGCCGAGCGCTGTGCCGCGGAATCTATGGTCGCATTCGAGGCCGGGGCGGATGGTATTTACTATTTCAACACTCTCTATCCGGGATGGCGACCGGAATTGATGGCCGCTGCCGACAATCTCGAAGCTCTCCGTACCCGCAATAAAAGGTATTTTATCGCCAGCCAGCACGAGAACGATTGGGGAACAATGCCCGACGCCTACAAACAATTCAACAAATTGCCGGAGTTGACAATCTCCCGTAAGATGTTCGGCGCGGAAAAACGTACCTATATTTTGCAGGTTGGAGATGACTTTTCACGCTTCCGGAGTGAAGAAATGCCGAAACTCGACCTCTATCTGAAGTTCCACGGCGGTACTGCCGACAAAATCGTTGTCCGACTCAACGGACATCAGCTTACACTCCTCGACGTCAAGAACGAAATCGCTCACTACGCGGTTGATCCCGAAATCGTGAAAACAGGTGTCAACGAAGTGGAACTCGACACCACCGCCACTTTGGGGAGCCGTTCCGGACGTATCCTGCTGCTGGACAAAAAACCAGAACAACTGGTTCTCTGGACTAAACGCCCCTGGTGGAATATCTATCCCATACAGAGCACTCAACCAAATAAAGTACTCGATAACGGTTATCGCTTTATCGACCAATGCGGAGCAAGTGCATCGCTTTTTTACCAGCTGGCCGGAATTAACGGCGCACCCATCTCGGTGGAATTTGAACTTAAAGTAAATTCCGAAGATCCACAGGGGGCGGCAACGTTGCGACTGGCGGATGGAACCAATGTCGAAGCAGTGGATTTCTTCCCTGACCATATCAGATTGCGTTTCAGCGGCAATATGGTAAAATTCAATACCAAGGATAATTTTCACAACTATGTGGTTTCTTTTGATCACGGCAAACTGACTCTCAAGGCAGATGAACAGACGCTGATGGCGGATGTGCCACTCAAATTCAAGGCCGACAATCCCGAGGCACAACTCGTGCATCATCGTTTCTCCATTCCGGCGGATGGTCATACCGCCAGCCTGCTCTTCGGCGCGTGGCTTGGTAATGGGAAGTCCGATAGTACCTGGCGGAACCTGTCGCTGAATTGCGATGCTCTGATCTCCGACTTGGTAATGACGGTTACTTTTCCCGAAAAATAACCCGCAACCAGCCCCGACCACCGATCAGGGCTGCCGCACTGATGCCTGATTGGGGTTCCACCCCTAACCCCGGTCGGGGCTCCTCGCCCCGAACCCCGGTCAGGGCTGCTGCCCTGAAACCCGCTTGGGGTTCCCACCCCAAGCCCCGGTCGGGGCTCCTCGCCCCGAACCCCCGGCAGGGTTGAGAACCC
>CAKUKT010000089.1 GCA_934663655.1 uncultured Victivallaceae bacterium | reverse complement strand
CTTTTACTCCCCCGGAGAATTTACCGGGAGAGGGTCTGAAACACACCTTCATAAGAGAAAAGTGGAGATTCTCCGCTTTCGGGTAAAACGCGAGTTGAGCTCAAATTTACCCCCGAAACGAAAAAACCGACCAGAAGACCGGTCGGCGGAGAATCAAGAAAATGGTCGGGGTGAGAGGATTTGAACCTCCGGCCTCTGCGTCCCGAACGCAGCGCTCTAGCCAGACTGAGCCACACCCCGACATATTGCCGGATCTTTACCCCGGCAATTACAATATTTTATAATATAACCCGAAATATCCCTTTTGCAAGCTGCTATTCCGACTTTTTCAACGAAATCACCACTTTTTTCATCGCTCCCTCTCCCTCGGATTCCGTCGAAATCTCCGGATCATCCTGCAACGCCAGATGAATTATCCGACGATCGTGCGCATTCATCTCCGGCATCTTGATCGGTTCGCCCCAGCGCTTCACCTCTTTCGCCGCATCTATCGCCCGCTGTTCCAGCTGCGAACGCGAAAAACGTTCCCCCCCGGACTCGCCATCCTCTGCAGAACGACGCGATGAACGACGACGCGGTGACGATTCGCGCTCCCCTTCTCCATCAGAACGACGTTCACGACGACCTTCACGCGGTTCACGATCTCCGCTGGCATAGCCATCGATATCCAGCGTCACCCGCGGAAATTCCTCGTCATCCTTGAACATCATCCGGTTCACCAGCAACTGCAGACTCTCCAGCGTCTGACCCTTGCGACCAATGATGCGACCTGCATCTTCAGACGCGATCTTCACCGCCAGATGCTGGTTGCGCTCCTCAATCCGGATCGTACCCTCCAGTCCGAGCAATTCGAACATCCGATTCAAAGCGGTCAACCCCCGCTCCTTTTGCGCTTCAATTTTAGCGTTTTCAGCCATGACTTAGTTTCCCTTTTTGGAAGTTCCCGAGGTCGCTGCCGCCGGACTCGCACCGGCTTTCGGGAGGCTGCTCCGGCGGAGAAGCAGCAATTGAATAATACTGAAGATGTTGCTCACTGTCCAGTACAGGGTCAGCCCCGAAGGCAGATCATAGAAAAAGAACAACATCACGATCGGCATAAATGCCATCATCCGTCTTTGCATCGGATCCGCCGACATCGGCTGCAGGTGCTGCTGCAATATCATCAGTCCTGTCATCGCCAGCACCAGCGGATTCAACGGCAAAGTAAAGAAATATAAATTGATCCTGGCCACCGTATCCGCCGCCGCCAGATCGGTGCACCATAAGAACGATTCCTGCCGTAACTCCACCGCCCCGTCCAGCGTCGCGTACAACGCGAAAAACACCGGAATCTGCAGCAGTATCGGCAGACAGCCGCCGAAAGGATTGATACCCTCCGCCCGGTACAGCTCCATCATCTTGGTATTCATCAACTGCGGATTGTCCTTGTACTTCTCCCGCAGCTCCTTGATCTTCGGCTGAAATTCCTGCATCCGCTTCATCGACGCATTAGCTTTGGCCGTCACCGGGAAAAACAGTATGCGCACCAGTAACGTCAGCAGAATAATGCTCACTCCGTAACTGTCGGTCACCGCATGCAGTTTCACCAGAATCCACAACAGCAGACGCGCCAGATAGTCCAGCGGCCCCCACGCAAGATGCATCACCTTCCCGGTCGTCGGATTGAAACCGTCAAGATCCGCAATGATCTTCGGGCCGGTGTAGAGTTCAAATTCAAAATTCACACTCCCGCCGGACGCCAGCGTCTCACCGGGAAGTGCCGCCCCCACCGAAATCACCGTGTGTTCAGGCGCCGTCTGAGTTCCCGGCAACGTGTATCGCCCCTGCCACAACGTGTAGGGTTTGTCACCATCCAGAATCGTGCAGAAATATTTATTGCCGACCGCCGCCCAGTCCACCAGCGGCGCCGGACGCACGAAGAACTTCTCCTCCGAACGGCTCGCCTTGATGTCCGCATACGAACCATCCGCAGTAAGATAATCCAACCGGTGTGACGGAATACGCACCCGATCCCCGGAAATAACCGCCCACGGCGCCAGATTTCCACCGCCAACCACAAGATCATCGATCCGCAACGGCAACGTCCCGGGATTGGTAAATGTATATGCGCAGTTAACTACATAACTCGATGCCGATAAACTGAAACGTTGCGTCAAAAGGAAACTCTGCCCCGCTTCATTGCGAAATTCCCGCACCACAGCCAGCTCATCACCGGACGATTCACTCCGCACCAGCCGCACCGGACGCCATTCATGGGCGAGCGAAAACACCCCCAACGCCCCGAAATCACCGCCCGCACGATCCAGCACCACCTGCCCCGTCCGGGCCGCATTGAGGTACTTGAACATCGTCACCGATTCGATGTCCCCCCGCCCGGCATCAATCGAAAGCCACATCAACTCGTTGGCCAGCCCCACCACCGGACCGGGAGGAAGTTCGGCAATCTTCTCAGCCTCTGCCGCCACAGCAACTTGCGCGCCGGATTCACCGGTACCAGCTTCCGCCGCCGGAACCACCTCCGACTCCTCCACCACCGTCGCCGGAGGTGCTACCTGAAACCAGCCGAAGTAGCTGCACAACGGACCCCAGCCGAAAATTATCACCAAAGATATCGCAATCGCGATGACAATGTCTTTATCGAATTTCATTAAAAACTTTTTCTGTCTGTTGCACCGTTACCGTTTTCTCCGGCGCGGCGGCACCGGATCAAACCCACCTCTGCACCACGGCTGACAACGCATCAACCGCCATATCGTCAATCCTACCCCGCGCCAGAAACCATGGACACGCAACGCTTCAACCGCGTAATGTGAACAAGTCGGCGTAAACCGGCATTGACACGGCACCCACGGGGAAAGCACCCGCTGATAGATCTTCACCAGAAAAATCAACACTCCGGCGGCGATTCCGCAACTTCCGCAGAAATCAGCCCCCGACGCGCCAGCAGCTTCGCCAGTTCCCGCGTCGTCTGCTGACGCGAATACTCCCCGAGACGACGGCGCGGAATCAACACCATCCGGGTCGGCGGCTGAATTTCGCCGCGCAGCAGCCGGAAGCTCTCCCACAGCAGCCGCCTCGCCCGGTTGCGCCGGACCGCCAGCAGACTGTATTTCTTTCCGCATATCACTCCACACTCGGTATGTCCCGAGGGCGACGGATACACAACGACGAGGAGCGCGGAACCAACCAGCTTCTCCCCGTCTCGCTTCATTTGATCAAACTGCGATTTGAACCGCAGCTTGTCTTTTTTACTCAACCGCCGCCGAAGCCGCCCGGTCTGAAGGTCCGGCTTCCCGGCACTGTCCATCCCGACGCCGGCTACATTCAATGCACGGTCAGAACCCTCACGGGAACCGGGTTGTTCATCCTCGACCGCGCCTTTTGAACCGATATCAGCGATCTCCGTTTCGTCTTCGAGCCGGACGCGGGAAACAACCACAGCCATTCCCTGCTCGCGGCTACCGGCATCGACCGCATCGGACTTCTTAGACATGAAACACCTTAATTTCGCGCCTGTCGCAACGATCGTTTCCAGCTGCCACTTCGGACTTCTTAGACATGAAACACCTTAATTTCGCGCCTGTCGCAACGATCGCTTCCAGCAGCCACTCCGGAGACATTATCAAATTCGCCGGCTCAGAACCACCGGCGAACCGACAACCTCAATCGCTTACGCAGTAAGCCGGAGCCGCCCCTTCTGACGACGACGCTTGATGACCAGACGGCCACCCCGGGTGGACATTCTGGCGAAAAATCCGATTCTGCGTTTACGCCGACGGTTGGACGGCTGAAAAGTTCTTTTCATCTGTTTTACCTCGTTAGTTTATTGTCAACAGTTTCTGAATTTGTCACTTCTCAAGTTAGATAACATACACCGAAAATCCGATTTTTTCAAGGTCAACGAGAAAAAAACTCCCGTTTCAACCCCGTCAACGGTCAATATCACTGTCGCGGCGAAAAAATATTCCCGATGACTCCGAAAAGTTCATCCACATCACCGCCCGGGGCGAAAACCGGACAAACAGATCCCCGCTGCCGCCGATCGACGGCGCCGCTTCGTTGCCGACCGAACTCCACCCTTCACTCCGCGCCCATGCCGAATAACGGCGCAGCAGTTCACCGGGCGAACCCGCCGCCCCCGAATAAGAACCGTACACCCCGCCGTCTTCGAAACGAATCACCTCCTCCGGAATCCCGTCAGGCGGCAACGGAGGCAGTTCATGCGGCCACGACGGTTTTTCCGGTAACGGTTCCGGCAGTGACAGCTCAAAAATCACCGCCGGCGCCCGCGCCGCGCCACGCACCACCAGCAACCGCTTCACCCCATCCGCCGTGCGCCGAATAAAGCGCAGCATGCCGTTGCTCTCGCTGAGTTCGCCGGGCGCCGCCAGCGCCCGAAACCGGGCCGCCAGCCGATCATAATTTTCGTCGCTTCGTCGGACTTCCAGAGTTCCGTCAACCCCGTTCACCTCAACCGCCCCGGAGTAAAGCACTTCAGCCTCACCACCCGGCAACTCATTTCCACGACCCGAACGCGGGCCGAGCAGGTAGACTTCGCCGACCGCCTCAAAAGCCGTCAAAAAAAGTCCAAAAAAACAGAGAACTGCCGCAACATTACGAAAAATACGCCGCCGGTTGTTCATCTCCCCCCCTGCCGGACAACCACCGTCGCCGGACCATGAGAATTTCGCAATTTTTCTATAATATATCGCCGTTGTCCAGCGTTGCAAGCGCCTTAACTCCAGCCGGGCTGCGCCTTGCAACCCGCACGATCAGGCAGTATATTAAACTACGGTCCGGAGCCGGCAAGATACCATCCCCCGCCCGGTCGGCCGCGCTGTAACGCCCCCTCCGGAAATCTGAACCGGATGATTACGCAACCCCAGGTGCGAATAAAATGAAAATTCAACTTGATTGTTATGAATGCATCATGTCGCAGGTGGTGAGATTGAGCCGCCAGATGAGCAGTGATCTGACCCGCAGCCGGGAACTCGCCGACGAAATGCTCGACCTTTTCTCCGCCAACCGCTACAACTTCACCCCGCCGGAACTCGCCTGGAAGTTCCATCAGATATTTGCCCGCGAAACCGGCATCACCGATCCCTTCCGGCAGGAGAAGGTGCGCTCCACCGAACTCGGACTGGAACTATTGAAAGAGCTCCGCGAACGCGTCTACGCCAGCGCCAATCCCTTTTCAACCGCGCTGCGGCTCGCGGTCGGCGGCAACATCATCGACTTCGGAGTAAACCCGGATTTCGACCTCGCCTCCGCCGAAGCGAAAATCCTCGAAGTCCTCGATCAGCCCTGTGACCATGCGGCGATCGAAGAACTGCATGAACGGATGAAACGTGCCGATAACATCATTTATCTGCTCGACAACTGCGGCGAAGCGGTGCTCGACCGCCTGCTGCTTGAACAATTCCCGGAAAAAATAACCGTCGCAGTGCGCGGCGGCGCCATATTCAACGACGTAACCCGCGTGGAAGCCATGGAGTCGGGCATCAACCTGCCCGTCATCGACAGCGGCATCAGCATCCCCGGTGTTTCTCTCGCCTACAGCCGAAAGGAGTTCGTTGACGAACTCAACCGGGCCGATCTCGTGGTCTCCAAGGGACAGGGAAATTTCGAGTCGCTCGAAGGAGAATTCAACCGTCCGATCTACTTCCTGCTGCGCATCAAGTGCAACGTGATCTCCCGGCAGCTTCAGGCTCCGCTGGGATCACTGCAGGTCATCGGACGCAACCTCGACTGAAAAGTTCGCGCGGTGTTCTCGTCATCGCCTCCCCGGGAGGAACTGACAGTTCAAACCCCCGCTACACTGCCGGTACGGCAAAAATGTTCGGCCAGCTTCGCAAGCCGGGCGAGATCGAGTTTGCCGCTGCCGAGCAACGGCAGCTCATCGACCAGAATGAAATTCTCGACCTTGGGAATCCAGAGATTGGGAATACCCCGCTCCCGAAGTTTTTTCACCAGCTGTTCGGGTTCGACCCGTTCCGGATCGATATAGAAGACCAGCAGCTTTTCACCGCGCTTCTGATCCTCCCCTCCGCACACCGCGATCAACCGCTCGTCCGAGAGAAGAATTTCATTAAGTTCACGTTCTACCAGCTCATGCGGCACCATCTCGCCGCCGATCTTGCTGAAACGGGAAACCCGCCCGGTGATGGTGATGAAACCACTGCGATTCATCTTCGCAATGTCGCCGGTTATATACCAGCCGTCCCGAATCACTTCGGCGGTCCGCTCCGGTTCGCCGAGATAGCCCTTCATCACCACCGCTCCCTTCACGATCAGCAGCCCGTCGGTGTCCTCCGGCATCAACGCGAAGGTCGAGGGATCAACCACTTTGGCACAGATCCCGGTGAGCGGCGGCCCGATGCTTCCCGGTTCCTTGACCGCCGCACCGAACTCCAGTCTGGTATTGGCGAGATTGATCGAAACCACCGGCGACAACTCCGTACAGCCGTAACCCTCGACAATCGCCAGTCCGGTGAGTTCGAAATAACGCCTGGCCACGTCATCACGCAGTTTTTCCGCTCCGGTAAAGGTGAGCCGCACCGTGTCGAAAACTTCCGCATCACAGCGCCGCATGTAGAGCTGAATAAACGCCGGCGTCGCCACCAGAACCGTCACCTGCCAGTCCCGGAGCACCGTTCCAGCCGACGTCGCATCCAGGGCATTCGGAATAAAACAGCTCTTTGCCGCGGTGAAAACCGGCAGCCACAGGCAGACCGCCATGCCGAAGGAGTGGAACAACGGCAGATTGCCGAGAATCCGGTCGCTTTTACGCCAGTCAATCGCCAGCGAGACCGAGAATACGTCCGCGGTAATATTGTGGTGCGTGAGCATAACCCCCTTGGGAACCCCGGTGGAACCACTGGAAAACAGTACCACCGCCGTCTGATGCACGTCATTCCAGGTGAGCGGGGAAACCAGCTTCATCAATTCACTGGTCGGCAGCAACAGCGCCGCCAGCGTCCACAACACCTTCGGAACCGGACGGTCGATCTTGGGCTGAGCGTCCTCGAGGTAAATCAACTCCGGAATTTCCGGAAATTTGATCTTCTCCACAAATGCCCGGCTGGTGATGATGTGGCGGATTCCGGTCTTCTCGATCGCCTGGCGGTTGGCTTCGCGCGAAGCGGTATAGTTGAACACCGCCGGATGCCGGTCGGCCATCAATATTCCCGTCATCACCGCGACGAAATCAACCCCGTTGGGCAGCATCACCCCGATGTATTCACCGTCGCCGGCACAGAGCCGACGCAGAAAACGGTTGATCAGAATCGCCCGGATCAGCAACGAAAAATTGGACGGCATCCGAAACCCGTCGCCCGCGTATTCCCCGACACAGCTGCGGAACGGAAAACGTCGGGCCAGAAAGGCGATCTGACTGTGAAACGGCCGCTCCTCGGGAGAAGGAATCAATTCATTTTCCGCCGCGAGTTCGGAGAGGTGGATGCGCAGTTCATAGGCGCTGGAATCGCGCGGAATCGGTCTGCCGACGGTCACCGAGGCGGGATGAGGCAATTCGTTCGGCCAGGTGAGCTTGAATTTCCCGTAGAAACAGGAGAAAATACTCCCCCAGGTCATGCCGATCCGCACCGGAATCACCGGCACCTCCACATCCTCCGGCAACATCGCCGAAACCCCGTTGCGGAATCCCGACATCACGCCGTTCCGCGTAATATCGTCCTCGGGGAAGACGCAGATGAGTTCGCCGCGGCGCAGCAGCTCCCGGGTTGTTTCAAAGAGACGCTGCAGCTTTTTCGGCCGCGCTCCGGCCGGAACTTCGATAAAGCCCACCGATTTGTAAAGGTGATAGAGTATCGGCACCCGGAAATAGCTCTCATGCATCAGAAACCGAATCGGACGACTCGTACACGCGGAAATAAACAGCATGTCCACAAAAGAGGCCCGGTTGGCCACCAGCAGCGCCGGTCCTTCGACCGGGATACGTTCGCAGTTGAAACATCGCAGCCGATAAAACGTCCGCAGCAGAATCCGCATCAGGAAACGCAGCAGAAACTGCGGCATCAGATAGAACGTCACCGCCGCCAGCGCCACCGTCAGCGCCGCCAGCAGCGTCGTAAAAGTGAAAATCGACACATCCAGCGCATAAACCAGTGAAGAGAGCATGATTGCCAGCAGAATCCCGATCCCGAACGGCAGATAAAACCAGCCGAAAAAGGCCGGCCGCAACACCGGACGCACAAAAAACTCCTGATAGGCCTGCACCGGCACCAGCATCACCCCGGCAAAGAAACCGAACAGCGCCAGCAGTACCGCCAGCAATCCGCTCTCGACAAAGCTGTCAGCGTAAAGCGGCACCCCGCCGATCAGCAGCGAGATCACCACCATCGCGACGACCGCAGGAGGAACAATACCGAGTTCGACGTTGCGCCGGGAGATCCATCCACCCACCAACGCCCCGACCCCGGCGCCGAGAACCGGAGAGGCCATAATCGAATATTGGTGGAACTGCGACCGCATCGCCGGAGCAATGTGAATGTCAATATATTCAATCGCCAGCGAAGCAACCAGAATGATGCTGGCAAAAATGTAGTTTTCTCCGATGCCGGTCAGTACCAGTTCACGGTAACGCGGCTGCTCCCGCAGGGTATCGAGCCATTGACGCGGGAGTTCGGAAAAGTGAACCCGGGGATGCAGCGGTACCCCCGGTTCAAGCCGCATCGAGATCAGTAGCGCCGAAAACGCACTCGCCGTCGCCAGCAACCCCACCGGTATCAGACTTTCCCGGAATGCATTCACCAGATTGTAGGCCACCACCGCAACCACCACCCCCGCTGCGATTCCAAAAAAGGTACAGCCTTCGGTAATACCGGCGGCTCTGGAGAGATATTCCGGCGCCACCTTTTCGGAAGTGTAACTCTTGAGCGCCGGACGGTAGATTGAATAGATCGCCCCCAGCGCCAGCACCACCAACAACAGCGGCATCCGGCCGAGGTACGGAAACAGCAGTAGTGCCACCACTCCCAGCAGCGCCGCCAGCACCTCGATCGCCCGCGAGAACATCACCACGTTGCGGAACGAAAAACGCGTCGACAGGTAGTGAGCCAGCGTACCCGTGAAAAGCAGCGGAAATGTGTAGAGCGCCGCAA
>CAKUKT010000088.1 GCA_934663655.1 uncultured Victivallaceae bacterium | reverse complement strand
CGACGATCTCCTCGACGAAGTACCGCGGCCGCGCCCGCACATCGGTGTAAATCCGGCCGATATACTCCCCGATCACCCCGATGCCGACCATCTGGATGCCGGTAAAAAAGAAACTCACCGCGAAAAGCGTGAAAACTCCTCCATTGGCCCACTCATTCCCGTCCGGATCAATAAAACGGCGCGCAATAATGTAAAGCCCCAGCACAAAACCGGTAAATCCGGCGAGCAAACCGAAATAGGTCAGCATCCGCAACGGCAACGTCGTCATGCAGGTCAGCAGATTGAACTGAAGATTGATCAGCTTCCATAACGAATATTTCGATTCCCCGACCGAACGCTCCGCATGCGCCACCGGGATCTCACAGGCCGTGCGCGCAAAACTGTTGCCCAGCACCGGAATAAATGTACTGCGCTCATGGCATTGCAGCATGGCGTCGACCACCTTGCGGCGGTAGGCCCGCAGCATGCAGCCGTAGTCGTTCATCCGCACCCCCGTGGCCAGCCGTGCGAAATGATTGACCACCTTGGAGGCATAACGACGGAACATCGTGTCCTGACGATTCTGACGCACCGTGCCCACCACGTCGAACCCCTCCTCGGCCTTCGCAATCAATCGGGGAATTTCCTCCGGAGGATTCTGCAGATCCGCATCGATTGTGATCACCAGATCCCCACGCACCAGTGAAAAACCCGCCATAATCGCCGAATGCTGACCGTAGTTGCGGTTCAGTATGCAGCCGACAACCTCGCCGGGCCGCCGCGCCGCCGCCTCCCGAATAATCTCCGCCGAACGATCACTGCTGCCGTCGTCAACCATGATAAGTTCAAATCCGCGACCGCTCTCATCCAGCGCGGCCAGAGTGCGACGGATCAACTCCGGCAAACACCCCTCCTCATTGTATACCGGCACCACCACCGATACCAGAGAAATTTCATCCTCAGTCAATGTTTCACCTCATGGGAATGTTGATTTTATCTTCCGAAAGATTCACTATCCACACCTGCCAGGCCCGTTTGTCCGGATCGGAAAATTCATGCATGACCTCCTTGAAATCCGGCGCATCCGGATCAATTTCTCCATCCGGAAAAACATTGCGCAACATCTGGGAAAATTCCCCCGGCCGGGTGTGCGCAAGCAACGCCACCCGGTGACCGGCATTCGCCTTCACAAAACGCCTCAGCCGCCGCTCACCACGCAACTTCTTGCGCCCGATCTCCACCGTCGCACCATTCGGCTCCAGGTAGAACAGCGCATCAGTATTGTAACCGGTGCCGATGAAACACAACCTTCCGGCCTCAATTCCCGCAAGATGCGGTTTCAGATCGGTCAGAAACGGCTTCTCCGTCCGGTACTTGGTGAATGAAGGCAGAGCGCAGCTCAACATCGCCGCCGTCATCAGCGATCCGCCGAGAATCATCGAAGCCAGATGGCGCGGCAATCCAACCAGACGTTCGATCAGGTTGTCCGGACGCGAGTCGGCAATCACCACCACCAACGTCAGCACCCCCGCAACCGGCAACGCCACCGCCAGCAGCAGCGGCGGTTCGATCCTCAACAGCCGCCCCCACAACGGCACACTGATCAACACCGCCACCCCGAGGGCGCTGGCCACCAGTACCGCATAACGCATCACCGTCACCGCAATCCGATTCCACTTGTCGTTGCCGCCGAGCCCGGCCAGTGATGAGGCGCCGATCAGCGCCACAAACGGCGCCAGCGGCAACACATAGTACCAGCGGCGCGACTCGGAACAGGTGAACATCACCAGGACCAGCAACGACCCCAGCATCAGTTCCCGCGCTCCCGACGACAGCCGTTTCCAGTTCATCACCAGACCGGCAATCGCCACCACCAGCAACGGCGCCCAGGGCAGCATTATCCGCGGCAGGTTGTAAAGATAGCTGTAAAAAGGATCCTTGTGGTCAAAAGCGGCGAACACCCGGATAATATTCTCCCGCCATACCAGTTCCAGCGCGCTCAGCTCCCGGGCCGGCATCGAGAAATCATCCGCCGGCGGCACCACCGCCGCCACATAGAAAGGCAGAAAATAGACACAAGCGGAAATAATCGCCGCCGAAATACTCGCGACGTTGAGATGTTTCCTCCAGCGCTTCTCCGCCACCAGATGCGGAAACACCATCACCATCGGCACTACCGCCGCCGGCAACCCCTTGGCCAGAGCACCGACAAAGGCGATCATGAAAAAGCCGAGATATCCCCAGAAATTCGCTTTCGGCTCCACCCGATAAAAGAGTGCGACCGCCCACACAATCGCAGCGCAGTTGGCCATGTCGGCCGCCGCCGCCCTTCCCCAGTAGAGGAATCCCAGCGAAGTCAGCAGAATCCATCCCGCCAGCAATGCGGTTCTCCGATCGAAGAGCCGTTTCCCCAGCGATATCGTCGCATAGAGCGCCACCAGGGCGGCCAGCGCGCTCGGTATCCGCAACGTCAACTCATCCAGCCCCATCAACAACGCGAATGGAATGATGAACCAATAACTGAGTTGCGGTTTGTCGAAATAGATTTCCCAGTTGGTCGCCGGGTGCAGATAATCGCCGGTCACGATCATCTCGCGCACGATCTCCCCCCAGCGGCTCTCCGAACCGTGCAGCGCATTATGCCCGAGGCACAGAAACAACGTCAGAACCGCAAAGAACCAGAAAAAAACTTCCGCCCGACGCGACGGCTGCATGTTTTGATCTTCATCGTGCATTGTCGTCACCGCCGGGAAAGTACTTCAACAATCGTCTCGACCACGCAGGAGACATCATCGTCGCTCATTCCGGGGAAAAGCGGCAGCGAACAAATCCGATCGCTGTTGTATTCGGTATCCGGCAGAAATCCCGGCTGGAAACCATACTTTTCGCGGTAGAATTTCTGGAGGTGCACACAACGGAAATGAAGTCCGGTACCGATATTTCTCGCCTTGAGTTCCGCCATGAACTCATCCCGACTGATTTTCGGCGTATCCACCCGCACCACAAAGAGGTGGTTGGCGTGAACAAAATCATATCCTGTCGGCACTCCCAGCGGCCGGATTCCCTCGACTTCAGCAAGCAATTTCCGGTACAGGGCAACCAGCCGGGCGCGTTCGGCATTGAGCTTTTCCAGGCGCCGGAACTGGCTCAGCCCCAACGCCGCACAGATATCGGTGAGGTTGTACTTGTATCCGGGCGAAATCACCTCGGCCTGCGGCGAACGGCCGCGATTCTGACGGTCGAAGGCATCCATGCCGATGCCGTGGAATTTCCACCGGCGACACGCATCCGCCAGCCCGGCGTCGTTGGTAACGAACATCCCGCCCTCGCCACAGGTGATGTTCTTGATCGCATGGAAACTGTAAATCGCACTGTTGACACCGCCGATGTGCCGTCCCTTGTAAAAGGTGCCGAGCGCATGAGCCGCATCCTCGATCACCGGCACCCCGCCGGCCGCCGCCGTGATCGCGTCAAGATCCAGCGCCGCCCCGGCATAATGCACCGGCACAATCAACCGGGTGCGCGGGGTGATCGCCGCCCGGATCGCTTCCGGAGACACCAGCATCGTCTCCCGGTCCACCTCCACGAAAACCGGCTTTGCACCGACAAGTTCAATCATGTTGGCGATCGAAACCCAGGTCATCGACGGAGTAATCACCTCATCCCCCGGGCCGATGTTGAAAATCTTGAGCACAAGGTGCATCGCGGCGGTCGCGCTGGAGAGCGCGACCGCGTATTTGCAGCCGGTATATTCAGCGACCGCGTTTTCAAATTCGGCGTTGACCGGACCGTTGGTAATCCATCCGGAACGCAACACCGCATCGACCGCAGCAATATCATTTTCATCAATCGCCGGTCGGGTGAAAGGCAGAAATTCCTTACGCATGATCAGATCTTTCCTCTGCTTTTACCTGGTTCCACATTTCGTCAAGCTTTTCCGCATCGGCATCCGCAACGCTGAGACCAGCTGCGGCGAGCAACTTCTCCATCGCCCGGAAGCGCCTCTCGAATTTCCGATTGGCCCGGCGCATCACCTCGCCGGCATGCAACCGTCGGAAGCGGGCGAGGTTGACCGCGGCAAACAACACATCGCCAAGTTCGTCGGCAAATGCCTCATCGTCATTTTCCGCAGCCCGCAGTTCGCTGCACTCCTCGGTGAATTTGTCCATGACACCGGAAAAATCCGGCCAGTCAAAACCACATTCCGAAGCCTTCTTCTGCAACGCTTCCGCACGATCCAGCGGCGAGAGCGTATGCCCGGCTCCGTCAAGTACCGACTCCGCGCGTGGTTCTCCGGCGCGTTCAGCGGCCTTGATCCGGTTCCACAGCGCCGTCACCTCCTCCGGAGTCGACGCCACCGCGTCGCCGAACACGTGCGCATGGCGGCGAATCATCTTCGCAATAATGTTACGCCACACCTCCTCCAACGTGAACTCACCCTTCTCCTCGGCAATCACCACCTGAAACAGCAGGTTCATCAATACATCACCGAGTTCATCACAGATATCGCGCGGTTCATCGCGGTCGATCGCATCGATCAATTCCCCGCATTCACCGGCGAGATGACGCGCCAGCGACTGCCGGGTCTGACGGCGATCCCATGGACAGCCGTCCGGCGCCCGGAGCCGCCGGAGAATCGCCATCAGAGAATCGGCACTGGGAGGATATTCCCCGCTGTTCATCAGAAGGTGAACCCCACGTTGAAGTGGATACGTACCCGACTCCGGTTGTCGCTGTTGTTCAACACCGGGTAGGCGATATCAAGCCGGATCGGCACATTGAGCTGCGGAATTTTTACCCGCAGACCATAGCCGGCGCCGATATTGATTTCGGAAAAGTCCATATCGAACTCATCCGCCCAGGCGTTGCCGACGTCGACAAACGCCGCTCCGCGTACCGGCCCCCAGATCGGATGGCTGACCTCGGCAGTCAGCAGCAACATGGTCTGACCACCGATATTCTCCCCTTTGTAGGTGGGGCTGACCGTGCGGTATTCGAAACCGCGCAGTGAATTGCCGCCGCCAAGGAAATAACGCTCGTAAAGCGGCGCCTCTTCACCATCAAAGGTGCCGACGGTTCCGACCTTGCCGCCGACCATCGCCACGATCGCCTTGTCGAAGAAGCTCAGATAGTAGCTGCCCTTGGCCTCGAGAGTGTAGAAGTTGGTGCTCGAACCGAATATCTGCGGCGAAATCGCGCCGAAGAGGTTGATGTTGTAACCTTCAGTGGGATCGGTCATGCTGTCGCGGGTATCACGGCCGATCATGAGCGACGGCTGACTGACCAGCGACGTCCCGTCCAGATCATGTTTGGAGAGATAATCCTTGAGGCGATGACCGACATCGTCGATCCGCACCACCTCGAACTTGTAGCCAAGCGCAACCGTGGTGAAATCGTCGAAGATCTTGCGCTGCACCGAAGTACGGGCGCCGACCCGCCACTCATCCCACTGGTCGTATTCAACCAGATTCATATAGCTGGAGAGTTCGAACCGAATCGGCAGGTCGAAAAGCCACGGTTCAACGAAATCGACGTTGAAACCGGCGTTTTCAATACCGTAGATGCCCTGAATCCGCATCCGCTGTCCACCGCCGTAGAACCCGTTCATCGGGTTGGTGATGTCGAAGTTATTGGCGCTCAACTCGGCCATGCCGAAGAAACTGTTGATGTCCGACACCCCGGCGCCGATACGGAAATCATAACGCTGCGGTTTTTCTTCGACTTCGATCCGGATATCCTTTTCATTCAATGCGTCGGCGTTGACCGCATCGACGGCGACTCGCGTGAAGTACCCCATCCCGAGCAGACGCGAACGACTGACCTCCAGACGATTGCGATCCACCGGATCTCCGGGCTGAATCGCCAGTTCGCGTCGGATCACCTTGTCCTTGGTGTCGGTATTGCCAACGATCTGCACCCCGCGAACGAAATATTTTCTACCTTCAGTGATCACAAAATCGAGCGCCACGGTGTGGTTCTCGAAATCCTCCCTCCGCACCACCCGGCACTGGACATCGGCATAGCCGAGCGTTTCATAAAGCGAAGTAATCGCCCGCGCGGAATTGTCAGCCGCAGTCCGAGAGTAGATATTGCCGGCATGCAGGGAAATCAACGGCAGCAGCTCCTCGGCGGAGTAAACCGTATTGCCGCTCACCGTGACGGAACTTACAGTATAAGGTTCCCCTTCGGTGATCACAAACGTGAGATCGACATATTCCGGATCATCGGGATCCGGCGTGCTGCGGATCTCCTCGACCTTGAAATCGAGATAACCGGCATCATGGTATTTGTCCCGCAGACGCGCCTTGTCAAGTTCAAGTTCGCGGCGGTCGAGCAGTCCCATATTGAGGTAGTCGTTCAGAAACGGCAGCCAGTTCATATAGCTGTACTGGTTGGCGATGGAATGGCGCAGATCCCACTGGGAGAAATGTTCGGCGCCCTCAAACTTCACATCGTTGACCCGGAGACGGAGATTTTCGCTGATGCGGATGGTCAGAATCACCTGTTCATCGCCGTCCGGCAGTACGGTATGTTCAATGCGCGCATCGCGGTAGCCGTGGTCGGCGTAGAACTTGCGCAGATTGTTGAGCGTATCGCGCAACTCCTTTTCATTGAGCAGTCCCCCTTCGGCCAGCGACACATGTTCAGCGAGTTCCGGCGTCTTGAATTTCGCGTTGCCCTGGATATCCAGACGACTGATCCGCGGACGCAGCCGGACTCGGAACAACACCCGGATCCGCCCGTCCGGCAATTCACTGGCCTCGGTGACGATATCGGAAAAGTTACCGGTCGCATACAGTCGCTTGACATCCGCGTCGAGTTTCTCGCGACTGAATTCAACCCCGCCCCGCAACTGCACCGAAAAGGCGAGCTGATCGGTGGACAACCGGTTGACACCCTCCTGTTCGAACACAACTTCGGCAACTTCCGCGGCCGCCAACGCACCAGCCAGCGCCAGAGACGCCGCCAAACCGCTCAGAACGCGCTTGATCATATTCAATACCCCACTCTGTTGAAATCCCGGACTGCCACAACCGCCTCTGCCTGCTCCAGCCTGCCGCCAGTTAGCTATGAAAATCCAGATAATCATCCGGAAACTCCAATCTGTTTCCGGACGTAAACTGCTAATTCTTCCGTGCTTCCGGCGCGAATGCGCCGCTCACCGGGGCCGCCGCGACAAATTCCATACGCGACGGATAAAACAACAACTTGATAACGCCGGTTCGACCGTTACGATTCTTTTCAATGATCCATTCCGCCTCGGCGCTGGTGACATCACCTTTGGTTTCATCACGATTACGATGCAGAAAGGTCACAATATCCGCATCCTGTTCAATGGTTCCCGACTCACGCAGATGGGCGAGTTTCGGGCGGGCGTTGCCGGCAGCCTTGTCAACTTCCCGGTTCAACTGTGCCAGCACCAGCACCGGAATTTTCAGATCCTTGGCCAGCGCTTTGATGCCGCCGGAAATCTCCGCGACCTCCTGCTGCCGGCTGTCCTGTTTGAAATTCCTGGATTCGGAGTGCATCAACTGCAGATAATCGATGACCACCAGTTCGATATTGTGCTGCGCTTTGAGACGCCGCACTTTGGCGCGAAGTTCGGCAATTGAGATTCCCGGCGTGGGGTCGATGAACAACCTGGCATCACGGATCCGGGTCACCGCTCCGGTCAATTTGGTGATCTCGCTCATCTGAAACGACCGATTCCAGAATACCGATTCCGCAACTCCCGCCTCGGTGCAGAGCAACCGGCGGACGATCTGTTCAGCAGTCATTTCCAGACTGAAAAAGGCCACCGGGCGCGGTTTCGGGCACTTGTAGGCGACATTGGCGATGACGTTGAGCGCCAGACTGGTCTTGCCGATCGATGGACGCGCCGCCAGCACGAACATCTCACCCGGCTTCAATCCACCGGTAAATTCATCCAGCTGACTGTAGCCGGTGGAAATTCCCACATCGCGCTGGCCGTTCTGCATCGCCAGCAGGGTCTGAAACTCGTTCTCGATCAGCCCCTGAACCTCCAGCACTTCGTTGGAGACATTTTCGTAACGGACTTTGTAGACGTCGTTTTCGATTTCATCGACCAGCGTCGAAGCATCCAGATCGGCGTCATAACATTTGAGCAGCGAATTACTGAGAACCCCGATCATCCGGCGCAACATCGCGTACTTCGAAAGAATCCGGCACCAGTTCTCAAGGTTGACCGTGGTCGGAACTGCGAGCTCAAGTTCGGCCAGATAAAGTTCCCCGCCGACCGCGTCAAGCTTGTCATGTTCGCGCAGGTACTGCGCCACCGACAACATGTCGATTCTGATGTTTCGGTCACCGTGGAGAGTTTTGATCGCATCGAATATCGCCCGGTGTGCAGGAGAATAAAAAATATTATCCCCGTGCAACTGGGCGAGCGCCAGATCAACACATACTTCCGGGTCGCGCAACATCGACGCCAGACAGGCGCGTTCAATATCCGGCACACTCGGCTGTGGTCGATCCGCCACCAGTCCCGCCGACGCTTTACGTTCCTCTGCCAAACCCAACAACCTTTTATTGACCGGAGAACCGGCCAGTTCATCCTCCCCCGGGAAAACCCGGGTCATCCCAGCTCCAGAAATCGCACGTCTGCGAAAATTACTCCAGATAGAACGACGCCCCACGGACACCCGGGGTCATCCCAGCTCCGGGAATCGCACGTCTGCGAAAATCGCCCCGGATAGAACGACGCCCCACGGACACCCGGGGTCATCCCAGCTCCGGGAATCGCACGTCTGCGAAAATTACTCCAGATAGAACGACGCCCCACGGACACCCGGGGTCATTCCAACTCCAGAAATCGCACGTCTGCGAAAATTACTCCAGATAGAACGACGCCCCACGCTCTCCCCGGGCATTCCCGGGAATCGCACCGCCGTCAGTGTCAACCACCGCCCGGCGCCAGCGGAACCGAAACCGTTTTACCGATTCAGTTCGCACCGAGAACTAAATCCGGACCCATTCAACGCCACTGCAGACGGCCATTTCCGGGAGGCTGCGCCTGATTTCACGCAACCCCGCAAGGGAAACCCATTCAACGCCACTGCAGACAGCCATTTCCGGGAGGCTGCGCCTGATTTCACGCAACCCCGCAAGGGAAACCCATTCAACGCCACTGCAGACAGCCAT
>CAKUKT010000087.1 GCA_934663655.1 uncultured Victivallaceae bacterium | reverse complement strand
CAGTCTTTCCGCCTGTTCCAGGCGCCGGTTGAGCAGGTGATGCCAGACGCTTTCACCATATTCTCTGCGAAACCAGCGGTTGAGGTTCTGGGGAGATCTGGCGGCATATCTGGCAATATCGCCGAGTGACAGATCCGGATCGGCGAAATTCCGGTCGATGAAGCACCAGGCAAGATTATCCGGATTGTTTTCGCTCTGTGCATCACTGAATTCCAGCGATTCGATCAACTCCGCCATCGCCAGGAGCACTGCGTTGCGAAGTGCCCCGATCAGCTTCTGGTCGCATGAAGATTCCGTATATTCGACTGCTGTACGCATCAGCAGGATCAGCCGGTTGATACTCTGGAGATCTCCGGCATTGAGCTGGAAGTTGAATCCGCAGTGATTGGAATTACATGCCAGTTGATGCGGATAGACGGAGACGGTCATTCCCTGCTGAAGTTCCCGAGCGGCGCCGACATCGTGTTCCAGTCCCGGCGGCACCAGCCGCAGAATATGCGGAGGCGCAAAGGGGATGTCTCTGATATCCCGGGAGAGAATATTTACTTCCCAGTAAAGGTGGCGGTGCGGGAGTTTCGCATCCGGAGGGGGGGGCGGCGGAACCACCAGGCGGAACTTCTCGAGCGGAAGTTTCGCCGAGTCCCGGAGATAGGCGGCAAAGCGCCCGCCGGCGTCGGCAACATTCAAGACAATGGGCATGGTCTGACTCCCGAGTTCAGTGCTACGGCTTACAAATTACGATGTTCTGAGCGGAATATAATTTACCGGGATAATTTTTTCAAACCCGGTTGCGAAGTCGTCCATACTTTCCCGAAGCAAACCGGGATTGGCGGTGGTCGATTCATTTTTTATATATGCATTTGTTCAAATAGTGTTTATCAGGCCAGTTGACTTTGCCGCCTCAGTTGACTATAATTATTTACAGATCGACGGGGATTTTCGGTTATCCGGAGAAAAAAATCAACAGGAAGGATGTAAAGATGCCCAAGATTTCTCTGACAGATTCTTTCCGGAAGAATTTTCGTGCCAGTCGCAGCAGGCAACTTCGTTTCGTTGTTCACTTCACCCTGATCGAACTGCTGGTGGTAATTGCGATCATCGCGATTCTCGCCGCGATGCTGATGCCGGCGCTTTCCAAAGCGCGCGAAGCGGCCAAAAGCAGCAATTGCCTTTCCAATTTAAAAAATAGCGGCACCATGTCTTTGATCTACTCTGACACTTACGGCAGTGCGTTTCCGCTCTATTACTGTACCTACAAGGTACCTGCCGGTTACAGCTGGGGATACAGCTGGGCGGATACGCTTCACTTCGCGGGGATGTTGTCCGCCAATCCTGCGGAAGCCGGTTGTCCGACGGCGGGTTCCCTGCGCCGCACCAACAATTCGATCGCCAATTATATTCAGTTCTGTTTCGGCGCATTTACTCCCTACTGGGCCAACGGCACAATCTATCGGCTGGATACCGGGGTTTTTGTGAATGAAGCCGCCGGGCCTTACGACAATCAGGCGCGGATGCTGATGATCAAACGCTCCAAGATGCCGTCTTCACTGCCGATGCTGCTTGACAGCTACTACAAACCACTCAATAATCAGTATTATGGAGTCAGTGCCGAAGCTGCCGACATGCAGGCGGCTTACCGGCATAACGGCCGGGCAAATTACCTGTTTGCCGATGGACACGCAGTGCCGCTGCTGCCGGCGGAGACCATTTCGATTCTGCGTAATTCCAGCGACTGCAAGCTGAGTAAATTCGCCTATTTTGATGCCAATAATGTTGTTGTCGATGTCGCCCTGTAGGGTGGCGGGACAGGATTCACGGTAAAGAAATGTTCAAGAACCATTTGCTGTCGGTTGTCGCTCTGGCGATGCTTGTCGGGATAGCTGTTGCAGGTGAAGAGAACTCCAGAAAGCCGGCAATATCAACTACGATTGATTTTCTCGATTATGTTTTCGACCAGAGCACTGAAGCTGATGAAATCTATCCGCTCGAACGTTACGAAAAAGCCATTGCCGAACTGGCGGCCGCCGGTATCAGAAAGATCTACCTGCGGGTCAATGTCTGCGGGCTAACCCTCTACCCAACCCGGGTGGCGCTTCGCTACGGCAGCGACGGCAATCATCACCGGGGGCGGCTCGAACCGCATGCCCGCCGCCTGATCCGGACGCTTGAAGCCTACAATCCGCTGACCGAAACGATCAGAATCGGCAAAAAGTACGGGATGGAGGTCTGGGCCTGGGAGAGCGTATGGGATGATGCCGGCATTGCGATGGAGGCGGCGGCGGAACCCGGAGGCGAATATCCGCTGATGGATCCCTTTTTCCGGAAAAATCCGGAATATTATCTCTGGCGCAAACCCGATCCAACACAGAATGTCGATTCCCGGCAGGCCGAGGCGATCAACCGCAGGTATCGCAACTCCACGATCGGCAGAGTAGTAATCACTTCGGCGGATCGGCGTCCGGCGATCGGGAAGTTCACCTGGGATGATCTTGTAATTTACGGAAGTCGGGACAACCGGGAATTTTTCCGCTACAATGGCCCCGGACAACTTGAACAGCGCATTGATGCCGCCGGATATCCGGAAATGATTTTGAGCGGACTTGAACTTGAAGCTGATTTCGTTGCGATTGCCTTCAAGTCACCGCGGCCTCGGGATGAAAGTTATGCTTATGTATTGAGGGCGATTCGCGGGCGCAATCGGGTTTTCGACACCTCCGGGCGCGAACTGCCGACGGTCTGGAGCTGGCAGACTTCGCCCGGAAAGAATCCCGGTGCTCCGGTGCGCATCAACAATGTTCCCGCCGCCTGGGATTACGATGACCGGGCGCTTGCCTTCATGGTCGGCGAACCGGTCGGGGATATCGGTGACGGGCGCTATCTGCTCGGGGTGGCCGAATTGATGAATCCCCGGGTGATGGAACACAAGCTCGCACGTTTCGCCGAGATTGCCGCCTATCCCTTCGACGGTTTCATGCTCAATATCCGGGGGCATGTCATGTACAATTCCTCCGATGATTACGGATATAACCCGGAAGTCCGCGCGGCCTTTCTGAAACGTTACGGCAAGGACATCTGGCGTGACAAGTTTGACCGGGACGCCTGGCTGAATCTGCGTGCGGAGGCGTATGACGACTTTCTCGCCGCCTGCAAACGGCGCACCGGTGGCCGACCGTTGTTTGTTGCAGTGACCGATAACGGAACTCCCGAGGATCCGGCGGCGCGTTACGGGATGGTGTTTCACATCCGCAAGCTGGGGATGCCGTGGCATTACGACCGGTGGTTTGCAGCAGGAACGGTTGACGGGGTTATGATGCACGGAGACTTCTTTCCGGAACATTTCCGGGGGAAAAAGGTCAACGGCAAGCCGGTGGTAGTTGGTTTTCAGCGGGAGATGATCTTTTATCCTGCCGGTTCGACGCTGGAAGGCGACATCCGCCGCTGCCGGGAGGCCGGTGTCGATGAACTCGAACTCTACGAAACCCTGGTGCTGAATCAGAATCCCGAATTGCTGGAGACGATTCGAACTTCCTGTAACGGGAAAACGCGGTAATTGAGTTCGCGTCGCAGCCGGTCCGCAGCAACGGACCGGCGATTTTTTATCCGGTCTGCAAAATTAATAGTAATTTATAAAAATTACTTGTAATTTTTGGGGGAGGGGGTTATATTCTTCTCCATGGAGACGAAATCACCAATTTTTAAAACTACCGTGGCCGCCGGAAAAACTCCGGGAGCGGTGCGTGCCTGCGAACTGCTGCTCAGAAAATTTCTGTCCGAAGAACTGGTCAGCGGCCAGCCGTTGCGCGAGGCCGAACTGGCCGCAGAATTCAACGTCAACCATCCGGCGGTGCGCGAGGCGCTGAACCAGGCGGTCGGCTGGGGTGTCGTCGAATATGCTCCCTACCGCGGTCACCGGATTCGCAACTTCACTCTCGGCGATCTGCGCGACTGGTACGAACTGCGCGAAGGGGTCGAGCCGATCGCCGCCCGTAATCTGGCCGAAAATGGTTCGCTCAAAGAGCTGCGGCATCTCGACGAACTGGTCGCCGCCGAATCCGCTGCATTGAAGCGCGGCGATATTGAAGCATTGATCCGTTGTGATCGCGAATTTCACCTGGCGCTGATCAACGGCAGTGGAAACCAACGGTTCAAGAGCCCGGGAACGCTGTGCTTTTTTTCGGTGGTGTTCAATCTCGATTTGCGCGCCCGTTCCGCGGATGAATACCGCAGTTGCGGTGGTCGCGGTGAAAGCGGCGAGGTAGTTTCGCCCGCGGAGTTCTATCTGGAGAAGTCCCGGCGGCCGCTCGATTTCAAACTGGAACTCTGTCGGATTCTGCGCCGGGGAGACGGAGAGGCGGCGGAAACTCATACCCGCGCTTTTGTCCGCTGGGCGCTCGAGGAGGTGAAAAAGCAGATTGCTCTTCACGGGGGCACGGAGGTGCCGTTGTCCCGGCTCGGCTGAAATTTTTTAATTACCGGTCCGGCGCTCTGACGGGTGATTTCTACGGCAGGCGGACCGGCTTGTCAACTGAAAGGGAGAATATGATGGTTATTGAGATTGAATCAAAATGTGTGATCAATTCCCCGGACAATACCAACGCGATTTTTCCCGGAGCAACGCGGTTGGATGATGGTTCGCTGCTGCTGTTGTTTGTGAGCGGCAGCGGTTTTGAATCGAGTGACCAGCACATGGTCAAGGCGCGCAGTCTGGATGGCGGTCGCAGCTGGCGGATGGAGGGCAATCTCTACGATTATTCAAAACTGCCGTTCTCCGAGCCCTTCACCGATTGCTGCAAACCGACCTCGCTCGGCGGAGAGCGGGTGATTGCCGTCGGTTACGGGTTCCGGCGCGATGAACCTCAGATGGGGCTCTCCGATTATGCGGAGAAGTTCGGTCGTTTTCCGGCCGCGCTCAATCCGATACTGACCAGCGAGGACGGCGGGCGCAGCTGGAAGGGGCCGTGGTTTGTTCCGCACGACTACGCCGGGTTGGAACTTTCCGGACCGGCGCTGCGCTGCGCCGACGGACGGCTGTTGATATTCGCCGCGCCGTTTGTGCTCAAAGCGAAGCTTCAGCAGGGGTTCACCTTCGAGAGTTGCGACGGCGGCGTCAGCTGGAAACAGACCGGCACCTTTTTCTCTTCGGCCGAGGTGGCGCCGTGGGAGGTTCGTTCAGTTCAGCTTCCCTCCGGGCGGATTGTGCTGGTGATCTGGGCCTACGATCTGGTGAACCAGCGTCATCTGGCCAATCAGCTGGTCTGGTCGGACGACGGCGGCCGCAGCTGGAGCCGGCCGATCGATACCGGGCTGCGCGGCCAGGCGTCGAATTTCCTGATCCGTGACGGTAAACTGGGAATTGTTCAGGCTCGCCGCGAAGGGGCTGCGCCGGGGATCTACCTCAGTTTCGTCGAACTGCACGATGATTCGGTGACGCTCCTTGAGGAAGCGTGCATCTGGGATGCCGCCGGCATGGCCAACCGGGTGGGAAAAATCGAGGAACAATTCGCTAATCTCAAGTTCGGACAACCCTCGGTGGTCGCACTGGATGACGGAACTTATCTGCTGCTTTTCTGGAACTGCATCGACAATGTTTATGCGGTTCAAAGCTGGCGTTTTTCCATCAGGTGAGAGAAGGAGGAAAGAGGCATGAAAAAGAGTTTTTCCCTGCTGGCTGCGGCAGTAATGCTGACGGGATTTTCCCTTGGCGCCGCTCCGAAGTTCGCGACGACGATTGATTTTCTCGATTACGTCTTTTACGATACTTCCGACGGCAATGCCGAGTATTATCCGCTGGAAGTGTACGAACAGCGGCTGCGTGAACTTGCCGAAGGCGGATTCAGCAAGATCTACCTGCGGGTCAATGTCTGCGGACTTACGCTCTACCCGACCCGGGTTTCGGCGATGTACGGAGAGGATGGTCTGCTTCACTGGGACGGCGACGTCAAACTGGCGGAACGGCTGGCCAATACGCTTAAACGATACGACGTATGCGCAGAAACCATCCGGCTCGGCAAAAAATACGGAATGGAGGTCTGGGCCTGGGACAGCCTCTGGGACGACAGCGCCTATCCGTTTGACCGGGACAAATGCCCGCCGGAATATCTGGAAGTGTTCGACCGCAATCAGGGAATGCCGCTTCTGGATCCGTGGTTCCGCCGTAATCCCTCCGGGTTTGCGATGGTCAATCCGCGTTTTACCTCCCCCCAAAAGGAGATTGAACGGCGGACGCGAGAAGCTCGCCGGTTGCCGGTCGGACGCATTGAGATGATCAATGCGCCGGGAGATGATTCCGCGCGTCCGGTGCGGGTCGGCGCCGATGAGGTGGTGGTGATGGTGAGCCGTGACAATATCACCTACACCCCTTATGAAGGAAAGTATCGGGTGACGAGCGGGAAAAATTCCGCCGGAGCCAACTATCTTGCCATCGATGGTTTGAAAATCAGTGAACCATACGTCAAAATTGCCCATCGCACGAATTATCAGGATCAGAACTTCTCGCTGGTGTTGCGTGACGCCAGAAACCAGTGCGCGGTCTACAACACCGACGGCGAACGCATCAGCGCAGTCTGGGCGGGACGTTTCAATACCACCGATTTGGCCGCTGGAGGCTTCAACTTCAACAACTTTGAACCCTTCGCCTGGGATTACGAGGGCTATCAGGCCGCGTTTGTAACCGGTGACGTCGACGGCAACCGCTACTTCACCGGGGTGCCGGAATATCTGGTGCCGGCGGCGCGTGACCACAAACTGGCGCGCTTTGCTGAACTTGCCCGTTATCCTTTTGACGGGTTCATGTGGAACATCCGTTCGCACAGTTTCGGCTTTGATCCTGACCGGTATGGTTTCAATCCGGAAGTGCGTGACGCGTTCCTCAAACGTCATGGAGTTGACATCTGGAAGGATGATTTCGATCATGATGCGCTCTACGCGCTGCGTGCCGAAGGGATCGCCGATTTCTTCCGGCTCTGCAAGGAACGGGCCGGCGGTCGGCCGATCTGGCTTTCCGGACTGCCGGCGGATCCGGGCAGTTATTCCAAGAATGACGTCCCGCCGATGGTGCGCCAGTTCACCCGGCTGCCGTGGCTTTACAAACGCTATTTTGCGGATGGTTCGATCGACGGGGTTGTGATGCTCGGCATCGATTTCTCGGATTACTTCACCGACGAGATCACCGGCGGCAAGCCGGTCAAGCTGGGAGTTTTCCGGGAGATGGGATTCCCACCCGAGGGATACGACTACGTCGCGGATATGAAGGCTCTCAAGCAGAATCAACGGCTTGACGAGGCTGAACTCTACGAGTCGATGGTGTTTTCCTTTGCTCCGGAAATGTTCAAGGAACTCAAGTAGTCTCAGTGCGGGAAAATCCAGCTATTTGCTGAAAAATCCATAGGCAGGGATGTACTGGCGAGATATATTCACACCAGTACGTCCTTTTTTTGAATATTGACGGTAAGGTTCATGAAGGGTTTACGGGGGAATCGGAAATGAAAATTGGAATTATCGGCTGCGGGTTGCGGGTTGGACATTTTGTTGCCAAAACCATGAATGAGTATGACCCGGACTTCCGGGTGGTTGGAATCGTGGATCCCGACGTCGAAGGAGTGAAAACTCGGCTGCGTGAAGCCGACCGGGAGGCGAAATTTTTCGCCGATCCGGAAGCGATGATCCATGAGGTGAAACCGGACGCGCTGATGATCGGCACCCGCTGCAATCTCCATACCCCGCTGGCGGTGGCGGTGGCAAAGCACCGGATTCCGACCTTTCTGGAAAAGCCGGTGGCGATCTCGATGGAGCAGGCGATTGAGCTCGAACGCGCTTACGCTGAGCTTCCCAATCAGGTGCTGGTCAGTTTCCCGCTGCGTTATACATCGCTGCATCAGCGGGCCAAGGAACTGATTTCCGGCGGAGCGCTTGGCGAGGTGATTCACGTGACCGGGCTCAACTACGTGCCGTACGGGACAGTCTATTACGAACGTGGTTACCGGGATTTTGAGGTGACGCGCGGTCTGTTTCTGCAGAAAGCGACGCACGATTTCGATTATCTGATGGATCTGGAGGGTTCGCCGATCGTGTCGATCTCGGCCAACTGGAGCCGGGGCCGGGTGTTCGGCGGCGACAAATCGCCGGAACTCCACTGCGCGCAATGCCCGGAAGCGGAAGTCTGCCGCGAAAGTCCCCGGAACCGGCGCCGCAATGGTTCGGGTGGGGTGCTCGAAGATCATCTCTGTGTGTTCAGTTCCGCCTGCGGCAACGACGCCGACGGCATGAACGAGGAAGCGAGCAATGCGATCTTCCGCTTCGCCGACGGCGCCATCGGCGCCTACACCCAGGTGGTGTTCACGCGCCGGGAAGGAATCCGCGGACCGATCATCACCGGGACGGAGGGGCGGCTCTCTTTCGACTGGTACAAGGGCGTGCTTCACCACGTCGAACATCATGCGCCATTTACTTCCGATACCACGGTGTCCGGCGGAGCGGCCCATTTCGGCGGCGACATCGAACTGGCGAAAAATTTCTTTGATATGGTTCGTTACGGACACGCTCCGCAAACCCCGCTCGCCGACGGACTGCGCAGCGTCTACACCTGCCTTGCTGCCGTTGAAGCAGCTGCGAGCGGTCGGGAGGTAGCGGTCCGGCAGATCGAACGCTGAACCGTCCGGTAACGGCCATTGAATTTGCCGTCTGCAGGGATTATATTACCAGTATGTCCGGGGGAGGCGATGGGTTTTGAGCCGCTTCTCCCGGGAAACTGAGCGGGGCAGAGTAACCGTATTCCGGTAAAACGGCGGTGCCTTTGCCCTGAGGAACGATCCCTGAATGGAGGGCTGAGATGCCGATACGCGATCAGCGGGCGGCGCGCCGTGCGGCCGCCGCGGGAATGTTTTACGATGCCGACGCGCTGAGTTTGCGCCGTCGTCTTGCCGAGTCGGAGGTGCGGTGTGCCGACGTTGCGTTTACCGACGGAAGAGCCTGCGGGGTGGTGCTCCCCCATGCCGGATACATCTATTCGCTCGACACGGCGATGCGGACTCTTCTGGCTGCCGGAGCGCGACGGATGGCGTCACCGCGCCGGGTCGTGATCATCGGACCGTCGCATTACACGGCATTCAGCGGCGCAGCGCTGGCCAACTTCGATGTGTGGACGACGCCGTTCGGTGAAGTTACGGTCGACCGGGAGTTGCGGCGGCAACTGCTGGAAGCCGGTGCCGGAGCCATCACGTTGCGCGACGATGCCC
>CAKUKT010000086.1 GCA_934663655.1 uncultured Victivallaceae bacterium | reverse complement strand
GTCATTGCCGGCTTCGACAAACGGAATGCGGCCGACGCGATTGAGTTCCTGCTCCGCAACGGCGCCGAACCACGGCTGTTGGCGGCGGGGTTGAAACTGATCATCAGCGTGCGGTTGATCCGTAAGCTCTGTACCTGTGCTCAGGCGGCACCGCTGAAGCCGGGATATGAGGATTATTTCGCGCAGAGCGGTTTTGCGACCGACCGGATTCGTGGTCCGATCGGCTGTCGCGACTGCGAACGTACCGGTTACGATGGGGTAGTGGCAGTGTTTGATTTTGTTTTCGTCGACGATGCGCTGCGCGGATTGCTGCTGACCCCGGGAGTTGATCCGGAACAGATCCGTGCCTTCTTCGCGGAACGCCATCAGGATGGTTCGATGATGAGTTACAAGGCGTTGGCGATGGTGGCCGAAGGGATTACCTCGTTTGACGAGGTTGAACAGAAAATCCTCAACGTGGAGTAATTGATATCATGCTGGAATATCTGATCTGTTTTATCCCCGGCGTGCTGGTCGGGCTTGCGATGCTCAAGAAGCCGTTTGAAACCTCATGGAAGGTATTGACGGTCACCTGGTTTGCCACCTATGTCGCGTTGTGGAGCATGCCGGCGATCATGGTGAAATATGTTCCGCTCACCGGAGCTCAGCGCGACTACATGCCCGGCGGCACGCTGCTGGTGCTCGGAATCGTCGGCGCGGCGATATTCGGGGCGATTGCAGTTAAGACCATGCCTCCCAAGGAGTTGAAAACCAAATATTCAGAAACTCTCAGTGAGATTTCCGGAGTGTTGTTCGGCTTTCTCAGCGGCACAATGATCGTCGCGTTTCTGCTGGTGGTGATCTTCTCGACGCCGGTTATCAACTATGTGGCCTCCTATGTTCCGGTGGAGGGGGCGGGAAAATTCTCCCGCCAGGTGTGCAACTGGTCGTCGGCGGTGGTGGATTCGCTGAGCTTCCAGAGTGACCGTTCGGAGGCTCGGGCGGCGTGGCTGGAGGCTTTTACCGAGATCCTGCCGCGTCCGGGAGCGCCTGAACCCGCGGCTTCCGCTCAGCCGGAAACTCCCGAGGGGACGGAGGCTGCCGCCTCCACCGGTGACAACCGCTTCCGCAATATCCGCGACCGCAAGGAGGCTGCCGAAGCGGCGGCGGGAGGGGAGCTGCCGGATTCAGCTTCGGCGCGGCAGCCGAACTACATCAAGCGCCAGGCGGGCCGGGTTACCCAGCGCAACGATGCGCATCAGGCCAATCTCGCAGGAAACATGTGAGCTGGTTTCAACCGCGACTCCCGCCGTTCCGGAATTTTCTCCGGACGGCGGTTTTTCTGCTGTAAAGATCACATTATCCAGGGAAATTTTTTGCATAAGCCGGAGCCGTCGATTATATTAATAAATGCGATCGATTTTTTTTCAGCGCGGAGATGATGATGAATAAAAACAAATATTATGTGACCACCCCGATCTATTATGTGAATGACCGGCCTCACATCGGTCATGCTTATACCACAATTCTTGCCGATGTGCTGGCGAGATTTCACCGTTCGATCGGCGACGAAACCTTCTTTCTGACCGGTACCGATGAGCACGGGCAGAAGGTGGAAAAGGCGGCCGCGGCGCGGAAAATGGAACCGCTGGCCCACTGTGACGAGACGGTGGTGAGATTTCAGGAACTCTGGAAGCGGCTCGGCATCACCAATAACCGGTTCATCAGAACCACTCAGGAGTTCCACCGGGAGGTGGTGCGGAAAATTCTTCAGGATCTCTACGATCGCGGAGAAATATATCAGGCGCGTTACACCGGCTGGTACTGTGTCGGTGATGAACGATTTTTCACTGAAAAGGATCTGGTCGAGGGCAGATGTCCGGAGTGCGGGCGTGAAGTCACAGCCATCGAGGAGACCAACTACTTCTTCCGGATGAGCAAGTACCGGGACTGGCTGGTGGAATACATCACCACCCACCCCGACTTCATTCTCCCCGCCTTCCGCGCCAATGAGACGCTGGGATTTCTGCGCAAGGAGCTTGGCGACCTGTGCATCAGTCGCCCGAAGTCGCGCCTCTCCTGGGGAATCGAACTGCCGTTTGACAGCGATTATGTCTGTTATGTCTGGTTTGACGCGTTGATCAACTATATTTCCGGAGTGGGATATCTTCAGGATGACGCCGAATTTGCGCGCTGGTGGCCGGCGGACTGTCATCTGATCGGCAAGGATATTCTCACCACCCATACCGTTTACTGGCCGACGATGCTGAAGGCGATCGGACTGCCGATGCCGAAGACGATTTTCGCGCATGGCTGGTGGCTGACCGGCAATACCAAAATGAGTAAATCCCTCGGTAATGTGATCAATCCGATGGATATGATCGACCGGGCCGGAGTCGATGCATTCCGTTATTTCCTGCTGGCGGAAATGTCGCCGGGCAATGACGCCAATTTCAGTGAGGAAGGTTTCATCACCCGTTACAACAGTGATCTGGCCAATGATCTCGGCAATCTGTTGTCGCGGGTGCTCAAGCTCACCCGGCGCGCGGGGGGAGTGGTTCCGGCGGCGGAGGCTCCGGCCGGCGAACCCGAAGAGAATTTCCGTGCGGCAGTCGATGCCGCGGTGGAGGCGATGCCCGGCAACATCCGGGCGATGACGCTTGATCAGGGTATCGCCGCGACGATGAACGCAGTTCGTGCCGGCAACCGTTATATCGAACAGCGGGCGCCTTGGGCGCTGGCCAAACAGGGAGAAACCGCATTGCTCAATACGGTGCTCTTTACCTGTGCCGAGGAACTCCGCCGGATTGCGATCCTGCTCGAACCGGTGATGCCGGAAAAGATGGCCGAGTTGCTGTCGCTGCTCGGGTATGCTCCCGGAGAGGCGGGGGATATCGGTTCTGCGGCGACGGGCAACGGGGTCACGGCGGCGGGGCGTCAGGTCGGGGAGACGTCGGGCCTGTTTCCCCGCATTGTGGTGGAGGCTGCCGAAGGCAAGCCGGAGCGTGACGGTGCGTCTGTGAAGTCGAAACCCGCGCCGGTGGTTCCGGAAGCGGAGTTGATTTCGATTACCGATTTTTCCCGGGTGCAGTTGCGCACGGCCCGGATTCTGACCGCCGAACGGGTCGAGGGGGCGGACAAACTGCTGCGCCTTCAGCTTGATGTCGGCGGGGAGCGACGGGAAATCGTCGCCGGAATCGCGAAATTCTATTCTCCGGATGAACTTCCCGGCAAAACCATCATTCTGGTCGCCAATCTTCAGCCGGCGAAAATCCGCGGCATTGAGTCGCGCGGCATGTTGCTGGCCGCCAAACAGGGTGGTGAGCTGAAACTGCTTACAGTGGATGGCGAAATCGCTTCCGGCGCGGCGATCGGTTGAGCGCCGGGAAATCCCGGGAATCCCGGACGCTGTGGAGCGGCTGGAGTGCGAGGGTGGCGGTTCTCCGCTTGCGGAGTGCCGGGGGATGTGTGTCGGGGGGGCCGGTACGGTTTCTCCGGCGTGCGTTGCCGTCGCCGGTTATTCCGGTGGGGCGCCGTGATGTGTGTCGGGGAGATTTCTGTACGGCTCCCGGGGCAGGAACGCGGTTGCAGCGATTGTTGCCGACTGCTTCAGGAGAGCGGGTTTTGTCGGAAGCGGATCCGGGAAAGTTTTATTTCCGGCGGGCGGAGGTGGTTTGCGTCCGGAGGAGATGCATTGGGTATTTCGTGCGGCGGTGAAAAGCCGTCCGCGCGTCTGGAGATTCTGATGGTTTTACGCGGGGGGTTCCGAAACAGGGAGCGGACGCTCCGCGCATCCTGACATGTAGTTTATTTTTTCATCAATACTTTCAGGAGAGGCAATGGCTGAACAACCGAATTTGACAGGTTTGCTGACACTGCAGCAGTTGATTCTGCAAGTCCGGCGCAATGTTAACTTCAGCGCGCTGGTGACCGAGGAGTTGAAACAGAAATACCTCAAGGACGAGGTTTCGGTGCTGATGGAACTGGCCGGTGGTCAGGAGTTGCGTCCCGAAAAATGTTCTGATCTCGTCGAAGTGGCCGCGAGCTATCGTGGTCCGGCGATGCTCCGGCTCGCCCGGGGGTCGTGGATACTGGTGATAAACACTGCCCAGCTGCTCACGGACAAAGGAGTGGCGATTTATGATCCGTCGATTCAGAGCCGGGAAAAGCTGATCTCCGTCTCGAACGAACAGCTCAAGGAACGGGCGGGGGATACGGCGATAATCTTCCGCAACCTGCAGGAGATCGACATCAGCAGACAGACCGCGCTCTTTTCGCTCTGTTCGATCGGTCGTCATCACAATGTCAACATGGACATCCGCCGGATTACTCATGACTATGCGATCGGCGAGGAGGAGCCGCGCGAATCGCTGTTGCTGGCGATTGCCCGTGATTACAAGTTCAAGGTTCGGGCGGTGCGGTTCAAATGGAACAAGCTGCAGCGCCTGGAACAGGCGTTCCCGGTAATCGGGATCAAGAAGAACGGCAAATACATTGTGATCTGCGGCTTCCGCGAAAACCCCGATACCGGACAGCCGGAGGTGGTGGTGGTCGATCCGGAAAATCCGGATATCTCCACCCGTCGTTTCAGTTTCTGGCCGAAGGAGGAGTTCCTTGAGAAATGCACCGGCCGGGTGATCATGCTCAAGCGGGTGTACAAGCTCTCGGACGAAAACCGCGCATTCGGTCTCGGCTGGTTCATGCCGGAGTTCTTCAAGCTGCGCCGGGTTTTCGGGCAGATCGCGTTGGCGGTGGTGATGATTACGCTGCTGTCGCTGGTGGTGCCGCTCTTCTTTCAGATTGTGGTCGACAAGGTGCTGGTTCACCGGACCTACGATACTTTGAATGTCCTGGGCGTCGGGATTGTCGCCGCGGTGGTTTTCAACGGGATACTATCCTATCTGCGCAGTTACTTCCTGCTGTTCGCCACCAACAAGATCGACATCGCCACCGCGACCAAAACCTTCCGCCATCTGATGCGGCTGCCGATCGAGTTTTTCGAACGGGTGCCCTCGGGAGTGCTGCTCAAGCACATGCAGCAGACCGAAAAGATCCGCGGATTTCTCTCCGGCAATCTCTTCTTCACGATACTTGATCTTTTTTCGCTGTGCATCTTCATTCCGTTTCTGCTGCTCTACAGCGTCGAACTCACGCTGGTGGTGCTCGGTTATTCAGCGTTGATGGCACTGGTCATCGCCAGCCTGATCAAGCCGTTCCAGCGGCGGCTCGACGAACTCTATCAGGCGGAGGGCAAACGCCAGAGCATGCTGGTCGAATCGATACACGGCGTGCGCACGGTCAAATCCCTGTCGCTCGAACCGATCGAGGAGAAACTCTGGAACGATTCCACCGCTTACGCGATCAAATCCTATTTCCGCGTCGGTAAAATCTCCATGACCGCTCAGAGCATCAGCCAGGTGTTGGAAATGCTGATGTGCATTACGGTGATCTGGCTGGGCGCTCATCTCGTGTTTGACCGGGTGATCTCCGTCGGAGCGCTGATCGCGTTTCAGATGCTCGCCGGACGGGTGACCGGACCGCTGGTGAAGATGGTCGGGTTGATTCACGAATATCAGCAGATCGCGCTTTCGGTGCGGATGCTCGGAGTGGTGATGAATACTCCGTCGGAACCTCAGGGCGGCGGCGTTCGCAACCCGTTGCGCGGCGGAATTTCCTTCGAGGGGGTGACGTTTCAGTACCGTCCCGACCTGCCTTCGGTGATCAAGAACTTCACTCTTGATATTCCCAGCGGTTCCACGATCGGCATCGTCGGGCGTTCCGGATCGGGTAAGACCACGTTGACCAAGCTGCTTCAGGGGCTCTACCCGGTGCAGCAGGGGCTGATCAAGCTCGACGGAATCGACCTCCGGGAGATCGATAAATCACACCTGCGCAGCAGTATCGGCGTGGTGCTGCAGGAAAATTATTTTTTCAGCGGCACGGTGCGGGAGAATATTTCGCTGACCAAGCGCAACGCGACCAACGAGGAGATCATCTACGCCTCGAAACTGGCCGGTGCCGACGAATTTGTCCAGAAACTGCCCCGCGGCTATGACACCGTTCTGGAAGAGAACGCCTCCAACCTCTCCGGCGGCCAGAAACAACGGCTTGCGATTGCCCGCGCACTGCTCTCCAATCCGCCGATTCTGATTTTCGACGAGGCGACCAGTGCGCTCGATCCGGAGAGTGAACATGTGGTTCAGACCAACCTCAAGGCCATGGCCCGCGGACGGACGGTGCTGATCGTCTCGCACCGGCTGAGTATAGTCAGCCATTCGGACAAGATCATCGTGATCGACAACGGCGAACTTTCCGCGGCCGGCACCCATAAGGAGCTGCTGGAAAAGCCGGGTACTTATCAGGAATTCTGGCGTCAGCAAATGGGAGGAGGGGCGTTGTGATGAAAAAGAAAATAACCCGGGAAGCGGTTGAATTTCAACCCGACGCCATCGAAATCACCAACGAGAAGATGCCGTGGCTTGCGCGCTGGAGCATTCTGTTTCTGCTGCTTTTCTTCGCCGGGGTACTGACGTGGGCGATTGTCTCCGAGGTGGACGTCGTCGTCACCGCCAACGGCAAGCTGGTAACCGATCAGCAGACGATTGTGATGAAGCCGCTGGAGCGCGTGGTCATCAGCAAGGTACATGTGAACATCGGTGATGTGGTGGAACCCGATCAGGTGTTGTTCTCCTTTGATCCGACCTCCAATATCGCCGAATCCGCCCGGCTTCGCCACGAACTCGACGTGTTGCAGTCCGAATATGACCGGTTGGAGGCGGAATTTCTCGGCAAGCCCTATGTGGCTTCGGAGGAGCGTTCCGACAAGATCCAGGGGGCGATTTTTGACCAGCGCCGGAACTACTACCAGGAGAAAATCCGCTTTTACGATGAGGAACTCAATCAGCTCGACGCGTCCAGAAAGAGCCGGGAGGATTCGCTTCGCAAGCAGCGCGAACGCCTGGAGAAGGTGATGGAAATCGAGGAGATGTATGTGACGCTGCGGGAGAAGAACGCAACCTCCACCAAAGAGCTGCTGAGCACCCAGATCTCCCGAATGGAGATGGAGGCGACGGTGGACGAACTTGAAAACAGTCTGCTGGAACTCACCCATCAGCGTGCCAGTACACTCGCCTCCAAGCAGGGATTCATCCAGGAGTGGCGCAATTCGATCTCTGAATCGCTGGTGGAGACCGAGCGGAATCTCTCTTCGACCCGGCGGCAGCTGGAGAAGAATGAATATCTGGTGGATTATGTTTCGCTGCGCGCCCCCTGCCGGGCGGTGGTGCATGAGATAGCGGCGTTTTCGTCGGGTTCGGCGGTGCGTGAGGCGGAGTCGTTGATCACGTTGATTCCGCTGGACGGCGAACTTGAACTGGAGGCGGAGATCCGTCCGCAGGATATCGGCAAAGTGGAAATTGGTTCCGAGGTCAGGATCAAGCTGAATGCTTATCCTTTCCAGAAGCATGGAACGCTGGAAGGCAAAGTCAGGAATATTTCCAGCAACACCTTGATCCGTCAGGGGAATCCCCAGCAGCCGGATCAGAGCGGGAGTTACTATCGGGCGCGGATTGTCATCTCCGGACAGCTCGACAATGTGAAGGATAACTTCCAGCTGATTCCGGGCATGGAGTGCGTTGCGGAGATCAAGACCGGCAAGCGGCGGATCATCGAATATCTCATCTATCCGCTGATCAAGTCGCTGGATGAGGCCGCCCGCGAACCCTGACAGAGTGCGGATCGACCGGATGAATCATGCAGATTTATCCGGTCGATTTTATTTTACGGCGAGCGCGCGGCGCAGTGCTTCTCCGACGAAATTGAAGGATAGCACTGCGATAAACAGTGCCACGCCGGGAAAGGTGGTCAGGTGCCAGTAAGCGAGGGGGTTGTCGAACGCCTGGCGGAGCAGGCCGCCCCAGCTTGCCGTCGGAGGTTGAACGCCGAAGCCGAGAAAACTCAGACTGCTTTCCGCGACGATTGCGCCGGCGATCCCGAAGGTGAAGGTGATCAGAATTGGTCCGGTGATATTAGGCAGCAGATGTCTCCACATGATTCTGCCGGCGGAAATCCCAGCGGTGATACAGCTGTCGACGTAGGGAAGCGCCCGTTGTTTGAGTACTTCGCCGCGAACCAGGAACGCCAGACCGATCCATCCGGTGAGTCCGAGTACGGCGATCACCAGCAGAATGGATTGTTCGAATTTCCGGTCTCCCATAATCGACATTAAAATCAGCAGGAGCAGAAAGGTCGGAAAGCAGAGCAGCACCTCCACGCCGCGCATCACCATCAAATCGAACCAGCCGCGGTAATATCCGGCGGCAAGGCCGACCCCGGTTCCGATCAGCAGTGCGAGGGCGGTGGCGAAAATTCCCACGGCGAGGGAGGCGCGCGCGCCATAAATCAATCTGGCGGCGAGGTCGCGACCGATGTCGTCGGCGCCGAGCCAGTGGGTATGGTCGGGTTCGGAGTAGGGGGCGGTGACGATTTCGGAGGGGCCGAAGGGGATTGGTGCGAAGAGTGCGAAGAGGTCTTCGCCGGCGGCAAGTTGTCGGTAATCGATTTTTTCGAGCCTGGGTCGGGCCAATAGGAATGGCATAAGCAGCAGCACGGCGATCAGCAGACCGATGAACCGGCGGATGGTGCGCCTGCGGATCAGCAGTGTTGAGATCAGCAGTACCGGCAGCAGCAAAGAGAGATAATTGAAGAGTTGTTCAATCAGGTATTCGGTGCTGTCGGGGGCGAAAAAGGTGGAGAGGAACGGGAGGGAGAGTTTTCCTTCGCGGAACATCAGCAGCGGGCGACCGTTGGCGATAAAAGGGGCGTATATTGCCGGCAGGATCAGTATTGCGATACCGGCCAGGCCGATACGGGCTCCGTTATCGCGCAAAAAAAATTTCATGGTTCGCCGCAGCGGAGATAAATTTGTCTTTTCATCCGTCATGTTCAGTGCCGTCCCCGGAGGTAACTAAGGTATTGATCACGCCGATAAAATAACGCCGCCGGAACGGTTTTTCAACACTTATCCAGCGGCGAGGCGGTGATTCAGCGAATAATCCGGCTGATCAGTACGGGTTCCGGGATATCCCGGTGGCAGTGTGGGCAGCCTCGTCGTCCCGGAGAGGTTCGGTTGTACTCGTTTCCGGGGGAACTCGTCCGGCAGAACGGGCAGGAGATCGGGCGGCTCCAATCAAGTTTTTCCTGACGTCCGGGGCGAAGTTCGACGGGGTCGGATTTTTCGCAGCCGCCGGAAAGGATCGCTGTGATTGTCAAGGTGGCGGCGACGGCGATTAAGCGACGAAGCGAATCAGGATATTTCAACATGTGGGTGGCCTCATTTCTGGTCGAATAGGGTGAAGT
>CAKUKT010000085.1 GCA_934663655.1 uncultured Victivallaceae bacterium | reverse complement strand
GCCGTGGCTGGTGCAGTGGAAGCAGATGGGGCAGGGCGAATATGTGCTCGGTCTGGAACCGGCGAACTGCTTCCCCGAGGGGCAAGCGGCGATGATTAAACGCGGAATGCTCCGTACCCTTGCTCCGGGGGAACGGGTTTCGACGCTGTTCAGAATTTCCCTGAGTGAAATCTGAAGTGAAATCTTAAGTGAGCCGGCAACGGAGGGAGCGGGATTTCCCGCTCCTCTTTTTTATGTTTGCGGAGGTTCAGACGAGGAAAGGCAGGCCGGGAAGCCGGTAACTGTCGAGAGAGGGCTGATCGTAGAATACCTTCATGAGGAAAAGTCCGTTGGGCGGCGCGGTTTCCGGGGCTTTCACCCGGTCGCGTGCTTCAAGGATTTCGCGGACGGCATCGGGGGAGAGTTTTCCCGAACCGGCGGCTTCGAGTGTTCCCATCAGGCAGCGGATCATTTTGTAGAGAAAGCCGTTGCCGACGAACGTTACGCAGCAGAAGCGCCCGAACTCCTCCACGTCGATCCGGTAGATGGTCCGGACCGCGTCGTCGATCTGAGATCGCTCAACCACGAAACTGGAATAATCATGGGTGCCGGTGAGCACCGCGGCGGCCTCGCGGATCAATGCGGGATCGAGGCGGTGGATAGGTTTCCAGGCATAGCGTTCGGTGAAAGGCGAAGATTCGCCGAGGTTGAGCACGTATGAGTAGGCTTTGCCGAGCGCGTCGTAGCGGGAGTGGAACTCCAGCGGCACTTCGCGCAGCGAACGGATGCGGATCGCCGGCGGCAGCTGACGGTTGAGCGCTTTATACAGCCGTTCGGGGGGAATGACCGGTCGTTCCGGCACGAGAAAGCTCGCCGCGAAACCCTGGGCGTGCACGCCGGCGTCGGTACGGCTGCAACCGATGAGGTGGATCGGCTGGCGGTCGTACAGTTTGGTCAGACGCTCCTGCATTACCTGCTGCACCGCCACGCAGTGCGGCTGGATCTGCCAGCCGCTGTATTCGGTGCCGTCGTAGGCGATTTCCAGCAGATAGCGGGCGACGGGGGTATAGGATGTGGTTTCAATCGACATATTCATCAACCGGTTTGTCAATTTCATAATCTAACATTGGCGGCACCTTTTTTCAAGCGGTGGTTCCGGCATGGTTCGGCGGATCGCCGCCGGTTGACCGAGGTTTTTCGCGTCGGCGGGAGTTGTGACAACTTGAAAACGGTGCTATATTTATCAATTGGACAACGCGACCGGTTGTTCGTTCCCGGGGCGGGGTGCGTTCCGGAGAGCGGACCGGGATTTTTTGAAGAGAGATTATCATCATGGCTGAATTTCTTCCGTTTCATGGAGTGCTTCCGGTTCCCGAACATGTCGCCGAGGTGGCGGCGGTTCCCTACGATGTGGTAAACACGGCGGAAGCCGCGGCGCTGGCGGCGGGAAATCCGCTGTCGTTTCTGCACGTTTCCCGTCCGGAGATCGATATGGAGCCAGGCATTGATCCCCATTCGGCGGCGGTTTACGAGCAGGGCAGGGCCGCGTTTGAACGCATTCGCAAAACGGCGCCGCTTCTGACCGACGCGGGTAAGCACCTCTATATTTACCGGCTGACGATGAACGGTCGTGCTCAGACCGGGGTGATCGGTGCGGCGGCGGCGGCGGATTATCGTTCCGGGGTGATCAAGAAGCACGAGAAGACCCGTGCCGACAAGGAGGACGACCGCACCCGTCAGGTGATGTCGCTGCGTTCGCACACCGGTCCGGCCTTTTTCACCTACCGCGGTTGCGGGGCGATCGATGAATTGATCGCCGGGGTTGTTGCCGGGGCGGCGCTCTTTGATTTCACGGCGCCGGACGGGGTGCGTCATGAACTCTGGCGGATTGATGAGGATAAGAGCGCTAAATTGTCGCGGCTCTTCGCCGAATGCGTACCGGTCTTCTACATTGCCGACGGCCACCATCGCAGCGCCGCGGCGGCTCGAACCGCCGCCGAATGCGCGCCCGGCAATCTTGCACACACCGGCAAGGAGGATTACAACTATTTTCTCGCGGTGGCGTTTCCTGCCGACCAGCTGGCGATCCTGCCTTACAACCGGGTGGTGCGCGATCTCAACGGCCTGAGCCGGGAGGAGTTCATCCGCCGTCTTGAAGCGGATTTCACCGTGAGCGGGGCCGCGGACGGCACGGTGGCGGTTCCCGGCGAGTTCAAATTCTACATCGACGGGGTCTGGCAGCTGGCCAGACCAAAGTTCGATCCGGCCGCCCTGGGCGTGATCGGCGGGCTGGACGTGAGCTGGCTTCAGAACCGGGTGCTCGGGCCGCTGCTCGGGGTGGATGACCCCCGAACCAGCAGGAAGATCGACTTCATCGGGGGAATCCGCGGTACCGGAGAACTCGAACGTCTGGTCAATTCCGGCGAGTATGCGATTGCGTTTTCGTTGCACGCGGTCACGGTTGACCAGTTGATGCGGATTGCCGACGCCGGGGAGATCATGCCGCCGAAATCCACCTGGTTTGAACCGAAACTTCGCGACGGTCTGGTGTGTCACGACTTCTGAGCGGAGAAGCGCAATATCATGGATAATCCTGAAGAACTCGGCGGTTTCATTGTCGAGGTGGCCCGGCGTGCCGGCGACCGCGCGATGGCGGCGCGGCGGACGCTCGGCGGAACGGGTGTTCATGCCAAGCACGGCAACTCCTTCGACCTGGTGACCGACATCGATCGCGCCACCGAGGAGTTGATCACCTCGGAACTGCGCCGGAAATATCCCGGTTGTGCGATTTTCGGCGAGGAGGCGGGGCGTTTCGCCGGCGGCGAACTGGAATTTGTAATCGACCCGATTGACGGCACGGTATCCTTTGTTCACGATCTGCCGACCTGGTCGGTGTCGATCGGGGCGACGTTTCGCGGCGAGCGGGTTGTGGGGGTGGTCTATTCGCCGCGGCTCGGCGAATGTTTCAGCGCAGTTGCGGGAGCAGGAGCGAAACTCAACGGCGAAACCATCCGGGTTTCGACGCGGTCGACGCTGGAAGAGTCGCTGCTCGGAACCGGATTCTCGTGTGCGCGGGCCCGGATTCGTCCCGACAACTACGACTATCTGCCGCCGCTGGCGCGACTGACTCGCGGCATCCGGCGCAGCGGCAGTGCGGCGCTGGATCTCTGTTATGTGGCGGCGGGTCGCTACGATGCTTTTTTCGATTTTCTGCTCCAGCCCTACGATGTCGCCGCGGGGGCGCTGATTGCACTGGAGGCGGGGGCGCGGATCACCGCCCTGGATGGTTCGCAATTCTGGCCGGAACGGGGCACGCTCGCCTCGAATGGTCTGATTCATGATTTGATCCTGCCTTATTACGCGGATTGTCCGCACTGGAAAAAGTAGGAGGGGGTTGGCAATGGAACTTTTTACCGCATTGCGGGAACGTCGGACGATCCGGCGTTACCGGCAGCAGCCGGTCGGTTTTGATCAGCTGCTCGAACTTGTCGATATGGCGCGCCGCGCCTCCTGCGGCGCCAACAGTCAGAAACTGCGTTACGTCACGGTCGAGACGCCCGAAATCGTCCGGAAGCTCTTTGAGTTGACCGCGTGGGGAGGACATGTGACGCCGCGTCGTTCGCCGGTGTGGGGGGTGAGTGCGCCGCCGTCATTCATCGCGGTGGTGGCGCCGTCGTCGTCGGCGGCGGCGGTGCAGGCCGACGCGGGGGCGGCGCTTCAGACGATGGAATTGGCGGCATTCGGTCTCGGGCTCGGCTGCTGCTGGATCGGGGCGCTGAAGCGTGCGGAGGCGCGGAAGGTGCTGGAACTTCCGGAAGAACTGGAAGTGCTCTATCTGCTGGCGGTGGGATACCCCGACGAACATCCGGTGAGCGAGGATATCGGCATCGACGAGCCGACGCCCTATTACCTTGACGAATCCGACCGGCTCCACGTCCCGAAGATCCGGGCGCGGGATCTGATCACCCGCCGTTGAAGGAGTTCCGGCGGTGCTGCGTCTGACCGCTTATCTGCTGGGGCTGCTGCTGGTGGCAATCGGGGTGATGGTGCTCTACCAACTGCGGTTTGAGGCCGGAGCGATGCTCGCGGAACTCCCCGATTCGGCTCCGCTGCCGGAGTTGCGGCGTCTGCATGGAGCCGGAGATTATGCTCAGGCGGAGATCCTCGCCGATGCGATTGTCCGCGAAAACCTCCCCGGCGCCCCGGAAGCGGCGGTAATTCGCGCCGATTGTCGTGAACATACCGGCGGGGTATTGCGTTACAGTCGTGACGCAGTTACCGGTTTTGTGACCGGGGAGCCGGATTCGGCGGCGGCAGCCGGGGGAGCGGTGGTCGCCGACCTGCTGTTGTATGGAGACCTCCGGGATCTCGCGGTTCAGGGGGTCAGGAAGATTTCCGGGCGCGAAACCGACCCGGTACTGGCCGCCTTCGCCGGAATCGGGCTGGCGACCGAATTGATCGATCTGGTTGACTGGGCGCCGGCGGTGCTCAAAGCGCTGCACCGTGCCGGTGCGCTCACTTCCCGGTTCAGTTCGCTGACGGTGGCTACGGTGAAGCGGATTGTTTCGACGCGGCGGATCGACCCGGCGGCGCGACGACTTTTCGGCGATCTGCGCAAACTGGTGAATGCGGGCGGGATGACCCGGGCGTCACTGCTGATGCGTCATGTGGATACGGCCGGAGATCTCAGTCGCTTCGCCCGGGTGGTCGCGGATTCTCCGGAAGCCGCCGTGCTGATTGTCCGCAACGGCGGTGCGACTTCGGTCAAAGCGCTGGCCGGTTCGGATGAGGCGGTGAAACTGTTGAAGCAGGCCTCCCGCAAAGGAAAGGCGGGGGTGGGGGTGCTGAAAAAATGCCGGTGGTCGGTGCGGGCCGGCAAAATCATCTATTCCGGACGCTTCGGCGGACTGCTGCGGGAACTGGCGGCGATTTCCCCCGTCTGGCGGAGTTCGCTTAACTGGTCGGCGCTGGGGATGTGTGGAGTGGGGGCGCTGCTGCTGCTGCCGTTGATGTGGCGCATCCCGAAGTGGTGGTTCCGCCGTCGGCAAAAAGCGGAGGCAAAAACTCCGGTCGGGTGAATGGCTTTCCCGGGGAACATTCAAGAGGCATTCCGGTACTGGAGGCCAAGAATCAGCGTTGGGAGTGCGCTTCCCCGGCGTTTTTCAGAACCGCACCGAGGAGAGCCCGGCGCCGGGAGACATTCCGATCCCGGGGGCCGAGAATCAGCGCCGGTAGTGTGCTTTCCCGGCGTTTTTCAGAACAGCACCGAGGAGAGCCCAACCAGCAGGAAGACCGTTCCGGCGGCAATTCCGATGATCCGCCACTTCAGGTAGAACCCCTCCGGGCGCAGACTGCCGGGCGCGGTCGAACGTCCCGCCAGCCGGTTGAAACTGCCGGTATGCAGATAACGTCCGACGCCGTGCCGCACATTGCGCGGACGGCGCGGCAGTGCCGGAGGCGGTTCGTGGGAGTTCTGATTCATACGCCGGGAACGAAGTTCTCATCGCCCTTGAAGGAGGCGATGGTTTCGGTCAGCAGCTTGATCGCATTCTCCACATCGCGCAGATCGCACATCTCCACCGGTGAATGCATGTAACGGTTGGGAATGCTGATCAGCGCGGTTGCGACTCCCGCGCGGGTGAGCTGAATCTGTGCGGCATCAGTACCGCCGGAAGCGCGGTGCGCGGCGGTTTCCTGGTAGGGAATCTTTTTGTCTGCGGCGACTTTGCGGAGAATTTCGCCGAGAATGATGTTGTTGTCGCAGCTGCGGGTGAGTTCCGGTCCGGCGCCGAGTTTGACCGAACCGAGCAGTTTTTCCGGCACATCCGGGATGTCGGTGGCGAAGCCGACGTCGATGGCGAATCCGACGTCAGGGTTGACGCCGTAGGCGCCGGTGGTGACGCCGCGCAATCCGACCTCTTCCTGGACGGTTCCGACCCCGTAGACGGCGACGTTGAGTTTGCGCCGGGAGAGCGAACGCATGGTTTCGGCGACGACAAAGGCGCCGATCTTGTCGTCCGTGCCCTTGGAAATGAACCGGTAGTTGCTCAGCATCCGGAAATTCTCCCGAACCGCCACCGGGTCGCCGACGGAAACCAGTTTGGTTGCCTCCTCGCGGTCGGCGGCGCCGATGTCGATCCACATGTCGGAAAGTTCGGGCGGGGTGTTGCGTTCGGATGGTTTCAGCAAATGGATCGGTTTCTTGCCGATGACTCCGGGAACACGTCCCCGGGAAGTGATCACATCGACCTCGGTGGAGGGGACGTTCAGTTTGTCAATGCCGCCGTTCGGGCGGAAATAGAGCAGCCCTTCGTCGGAGATATGGACGATTTGAAAACCGATTTCGTCGTAGTGACCGGCGAGCATCACCCGCATCGGCGCGCCCGGGTTGAGCACGGCAATCGAGTTGCCCATCACATCGCCGCGAACTTCGTCGCAGTAGGAAGCAAGATAGGAACGAAAGCATTTCGCCGCCTCGACTTCGTAACCCGAGGGGCTGGCGCAGCGCATGAATGATTCGAGAAATTTAAGACTTTTATCCGGAAGCATGATGATTTTCTCCGTTGCGGGGTTGAATGAAATAGTCTGAATGACTATAATATAGCACCGCTTCAGCCGCCGCGCAATCGGCCGCGGCAATTCCGGTTTTTTTACAAAAGAATTGCAGAAAGTTCTATTTCCGGAAAAGTCGGGGCGGGATATGTTATTACCAATGTACTTTCCGCCTGATGCGGTTATTATGGTTTTTTCTGAGGAAAGGAGCTTTTATCATGCTGCTGATCAACTGCCATCTGGTCTCTCCCGGCGTCGAAATCATCGGTGCTTCAGTGCGGGTTGAAGCCGGACTCATTGTGGAAATTCTGCCTTCCGGAGCCGCGGCGCATGCCGGCGAAACGGTGATCGATCTGGAGGGGCGCATGCTGATGCCCGGCTTTATCGACGCCCACTGCCACGGGCGGAATAATTTTGACTTCTGTGACGCCTCCGCCGAGGGGGTGGCGGTGATGGCCGAGGGTAAACTCTCCGAAGGAGTGACTACGCTGCTGCCGACGACGCTGACGCTGTCGGAGGAAGCACTGGCGGCGGCGTTGGCGGCGGTTGCCGGACATGATCCCGCCCACGGCTGCCGGATGCCGGCGGTTCACCTGGAGGGGCCGTTCATCAACCCGAAGTGCATCGGAGCGCAGAATCCCGATTATGTCCGACCGATTGATATCGCCGAAATTGACCGCCTGAACGCGATCTATCCGGTCCGCAAGGTCACCTTTGCGGTCGAACTTCCCGGAGGGGCGGAGTTCACCGCGGCACTGCGGCAGCGGGGCATGGTGCCGAGCTGCACCCACAGTGCGGCTAAATATCCGGAATTTCTGGCTGCCTACCGGGCGGGGCTCCGCTGTCTGTCGCACTTCTGCAACCAGATGACGCCGCTTCACCATCGCGACATCGGGCTGGTCGGAGCCGGATTGCTGCACGACGAGGTATTTGTGGAGCTCATCTGCGATAAACTTCATATCGCACCGGAGATGATCGCGCTGGTTTTCAAGGTCAAGGGCGCCGATCATGTACAGCTGATCTCCGATGCGATGCGCGCCTCCGGGATGCCGGACGGCGAATACACGCTCGGCGGTCTGCCGGTGGTGGTCGCGGGCGGCGCGGCGCGACTTCGCGAAGGCGGCGCACTGGCGGGCAGCACGTTGCAGATATCCACCGCGCTTAAGAATGTGGCGGAAATCACCGGACTGCCGCTCTGCGAAGTGGTCAAGTCGGCGACCTCGACTCCGGCGACGGCGCTCGGGTTGTCCGGTTTCGGTCGCATCGAGCCGGGTTACGCTGCGGATTTCGCGGTGTTGGACGAAAATTTCTCGGTCTGCATGACCATTGTCGGCGGAGAGATCCGCTTTCAGCGGTAAAAAAGCTGCCGCCGTCCGGCGAGGACGGCGGCGCGGATGAGAAACCGGTGGCGAACAGTGGAGGAGGAGTAATCGTGGAAGTCAGGATTCTTTCGCATATCTGTCTGGTCAGCGATCTTGGAGTCAGCGGCAATATGTATGGAGGGCGGCTGCTCTATCTGCTCGATGAAGCGGCGGCGATTTTCGCGATGAGTTACGCCGGCGAGAAGCGGATGGTCAGCCGGCGGTTTTCCGAAGTGGAATTTCGTTCTCCGGTCTGCGAGGGGGAGATTCTGGAATTTTACGCGGACAACCCGGTGCATGGGGTGACCAGCCTTACCTTTGACATCATCGTCCGGGTGGATGGCTGCCGGAGGTTCGGGGCGAACTGTACTTTCGTCGCCGTCGATGAGCATGGTTGCAAAAAGGCGATCGACTGGTCGAAACACCGATAAAATCGGCCATCCGGGTTGCTTTTCATATCCGGTGGTGATATTTTATACTGCAACAGTCAATAACCCGGGGCGTAGCCGGGTGATGAACCGGTTGCGCCGCTCTCATCCGTCTGCACAAAATGATTGTCAATGGTGAACTCTCTCCGGAACTCAAACGGGTATCCCGTAAAAACTATTTGATTTTTTCGACAATCAATGGTTTCTCCTATATGTGCCTCGGAGAGACGATGATCATTCTCTTTGCGGTCAAGTTGGAGATGTCCAACTTCGCGATCTCGACGCTCGGCGCGTTGATTTACGTTGGTTTCGTGTTGCTGCCGCTGGGAAAGTTTCTTGCCGGGCGAATCGGCGCGGTGCGCAGCCAGATGACTTTCTGGACAATCCGCAGCATTTTCACCATGATAATTGCGCTGGCGGCGCCGGTCAGTCTCTACATCGGGCGCGAAATTGCGGCAGTGATGGTGCTCGGAAGCGCGTTTGTATTCTATGGAATGCGGGCGGCCGGCGTGGTGATGGGACAGCCGCTGCTCGGCGATATAACCGACGCCCACACCCAGAACAAATACATCTCCGATTCGGCGACGCTTTACTACATCGCCACCATGCTGGCATTGATCATGATCAGCACGCTGCTGCGCCAATCCGACAGCATCAGGATGCTGGCGGGAGTGATTGCGGGGGGAGCAACGCTGGGAATTGCGGCATCGCGGTTTCTCACCCGGGTTCACGAGACAACCCGCCTTGGCGAATCGGCCCGGCGGCCGATATGGAGGGATATTCGCGAACTGCTTCACAACCGGACGATACGGCTGATGCTGGGATCGAATTTCTCGCTGAGTCTGGCGACGGTGCTGCTGTCGCCGATTTCGGTATTGGCGCTCAAACGCGGTTACGGGATCAGTGACAGTAACGCGCTCTATTATTCGCTGGGGCAGTTTGCCGCGTCGGCGGTGTTCTCCTCGTTTTCGCCGCAGCTGGTACGGCGGATCGGTCCCCGGCGCACCGCAATTACCGCCTTTGTGCTGTTGCTGCTGGTGG
>CAKUKT010000084.1 GCA_934663655.1 uncultured Victivallaceae bacterium | reverse complement strand
TTGTTGAGGTTGCGCATTCGTGGTTCAACAGATTTCGCAAACTGCTCGTTCGATATGAAAAGAGCAACTCGTCATATAAAGCTTTGCTACACCTTGCCGCAACGGTTATAATTTATCGAAAACTTGCTGTTATTTAGGGATAGGTTCTAAGTTTCTCCACATCCGCCCTCTTTACCACGCCCGGTCAGCGGGGAACCGGCTTTCGGACATGGCGGAAGCGGAAAAGTGTTTTTTTTTTAATTTCAGGTCTTGACATCCCGGATATTTTGTATTATAATATTATCGAATTGGTACCGGTCAAATATATTGATTACCTGAACCACACCATCACAGGAGTTATCAAGATGAAAAGAGATTCCGGCACAAGTTTCTCCCCCCGACAAGAATTTGTTCCTCACTTCACCCTGATCGAACTTCTGGTCGTCATCGCGATCATCGCGATTCTCGCCGCGTTGTTGATGCCCGCTCTCTCCAAAGCTCGCGAAGCCGCCCGCGGCAGTGATTGTGTATCGCATCAAAAACAGATGGTTACCGGTCAGTTGATGTACTCCAATGACAATGCGTCCCACATCGTAATCCGCGGCAGTCGTAATTTCGGCGACGGCATGATCCGCTACGCCTGGGGCAGTGTGCTCGCCGCCTGCAAATATCTGCCGGACACTCCAAAACTTTTCGGCTGCCCGAGTGTCGCTCGCAGTGCAGAAGGCACCCAGAGGGGCGATTATTGCTTCAGTTATGGAATGTATGGTTTCATAGGCAACACCTCGGGAAGTACATCCGGCGAGGAGTACACCTATGCCGACTCCATCTTTCTGAAAAGCCAGCTTAAACTCGTTTCTGCTGGGACTAATACCAATCGTTATGTCCACACCGCCAAAATGCGCACTCCTTCAGCGGTCGTCTGTACGTTGGACAACTTCTGGTCATCTCAGCTCTCCACGTATGGTCCCATCCAGCACTACTCCGATACCAACAAATGTATTTCCGCATCCATCCTGGGTATTCTGCGCCATTCCGGGAGAATTGCCGCCAGTTTTCTTGATGGTCACGCGTCACTTTCCAGCGGTGGTGAATTTGCCGCCACCCTTTCCTCGGCCAAAGACATCAACAACGTGAATCGCAACCTGCTGGCTCTTTACAATTCTCCTTCGATCGGCGACTATACTATTTACAGTATTGCACCAAAATAAGTTGTGCCTGCTGCAAGCCAGTTGGGGGGGCGCAACGGCAATCTCAGCAGTTGACGACTTTGGGCCCGGAGCGGTTTTATCCTCCGGGCTTTTGGTGTTTCCGCCCGGAGGGGGGAATGAGTTTGCACGAAATTTCAATCGGAGGGTGCTATGAACAACCGGGATAAATTATACGCACTGCTGAACGGAAAAACCTCTTCGGTTCCCTTCATGCCGATTTTCATGAGGTTCTGCGCTCGCCGCGGCAATGTCGCCTACCGCGACTTCGTACTGGATGCCGTCTCCCATTGCGAAGCCAACATCAGTGTTGCCGAGCGATTCGGTTCCTGCTGGGTGAATGTCATGAGCGATCCCTGGTGCGAACTCGACGCCTACGGCGGGAAAATCGACTACGTCGCCGATGATCTGCCGTTGAATCAGGAAATATTCTGCCGCACCATCAATGACGCCGCTCATGTTTGCGACCTGAATATCTGGGGCAACCACCGCACCCGGGGACGCCTTGAGCAACTGCAGCTTTTCAAGCAGTGCTGCGCAGATCGTTTCAGCATCTGCGGTTGGGTCGAAGGGCCCGTGGCCGAATACTGCGACTGGCGAGGAATGGAAAACGCGTTTCTGGATTTCTACGACGATCCCGGACGGGTCGAAGCTGCCATTGAAACCATTCTGCGCAACGCTGAACGCTTTATCAATGCCCAGATCGACGCCGGAGCCGACTGCGTCGGCATCGGCGACGCCGCCTGTTCCCAGATCGGTCGGGACTTCTACCTGAAGTTCGCCCGTGACGGTGAAAAAAGGTTGATTGACGCCATCCACCGGCGGGGGGCAATTGCCAAACTGCACATCTGCGGCAACACCAGCGCCATATTGCCGGATATGATCTCCACCGGCGCCGACATCATCGACATCGATCATCTGGTCAGAGATATGTCCGGTGCGGTTGGACTTCTGGCGGAACATCAGTTTTTCTGCGGCAATCTCGACCCGGTTTCGGTAATTCAGGATGGTTCTTTCGACGCCATCAGGAGTGCGGTAAAGTTCGCCCTTGCCCAGGCGCCCGGCAAGCTGATCATCTCCGGCGGTTGCGAAATCACTCCTGATACCCCCGATGATCATCTTCTCTTCATCAATTCACTTGCAGAATCCTCCGGGACTACGGAATAACTGAAAATGGATGCCTCCGAAAAATATCAGAAACTCCTGCTCGACAAGCTCCGGCACTGCTTTGATTTCCCGCATACGCTGCACCTTATCATCAATGATGAATGCAAAGATGCCATGATGCATATCCACCGCTTCTGGGAGTTGCGGCTGTACCCGGATTCGTCTGATTCAGAATTACAGTTGCTGGAAATCATCGCCCCCGGAGTTGTTCACCGGCGACTGCGCAATCCCGATTATCGCCGGGCGATGACTTTTGGCATTGGCTCCCGCTGGATCGGCTGCAGTTACCTCGGGCACGGCATCGTGGGTACGGATGATGCTTTTGAAGAAAGCGAACTTCTGCAATCACTGCTCGAAACCATCGAACGCTGGCAACGCCTGAACCCGCCCCCGGAATACATCGATTCTTTTTCCCGGGCGCTGATCGGGCTTATTATCGCCACGATTTCCCGGGTAATTTCCTCCGGGATTCAATACGGCGCCGGTAATGCCTTTGATGTCAGCAGACATTATATAATCCGAAACTTCTATCGCCAGACCCTGAGCGTTGCTGAAATCGCCCGCCACGCCGGAGTCAGCTGCAACCATCTCACCCGGATGTACCGCCGGGAGGTGGGTACAACCGTACGGGAATTGATCATCGATCAGCGGCTGTTCGCCGCCTGTGAACTGCTGGCAAAAAGCGAGGAAACCATTCACCATGTCGCCCTACTGACCGGCTGGCGTAATCACAGTTATTTTTCCCGCTCGTTCCGGCGGGTTTTAGGTGTCACGCCGTCGGAGTTCTCCCATTACTGCAATTCCGGAGCGCGTCCGGTAATCTGGAACAAGGCAATCAGACATCTTGCACCGGAGTGGTGGACGAAATGCGAACGTTTTCTGGGAAAGGACTTCCGGACATCCTCCCAACATTACGGGGAGATGGATTCCCGCGTGGTGAAAAAATGATAGTTTTTTGCGTGTTTTATGACAGTATCAGGGATTGCTTTTTGAACGCATCCGACTATAATAGTGATATGACATTTTGCAACACAATTGCAGCAGTTGGATTAGGACCCTGGAGGTGTTAAGGATTTCAAATGAAACTCGGTTTTGTCGTTATTCCTGATCGCTGGATTTCTCCGAAATCATCGGTTACAAGCATGCCTGCACTATGGCGGCAAGAATATAAATAAAGGGACTTGAAACATGAAGAAAATCTTACGCTTCACCCTGATCGAACTCCTGGTCGTCATCGCGATCATCGCGATCCTCGCCGCGATGCTGATGCCCGCACTTTCCAAAGCGCGCGAGGCCGCCCGCGGCAGTGATTGTGTATCGCATCAAAAACAGATGGTTACCGGTCAGTTGATGTACTCCAATGACAATGCGTCCCACATCGTAATCCGCGGCAGTCGTAATTTCGGCGACGGCATGATCCGCTACGCCTGGGGCAGTGTGCTCGCCGCCTGCAAATATCTGCCGGATACCCCGAAACTCTACGGCTGCCCGAGTGTTGCCAACAGTGCCGAAAGCACCAACAAAGGAGATTATTGCTTCAGTTACGGAATGTACGGCGTAATAGGCAACACCTCGGGAAGTTCATCCGGCGAGGAATACACCTATGCCGATTCCATCTATCTGAAAAGCCAGCTCAAGCTGGTCCCCGATGGAAGCAACTATAATCGCTACGTCCACACCGCTAAAATGCGTACCCCCTCGGCGGTTCCCTGCTCCCTCGACAATCTGTGGTTGTCATCTCTCACCAGCGGTGGACCGAAACAGCATTATGCCGATACCAACAAATGTATATCTACCGCAGTTCTGGGCATTTTGCGCCATTCCGGGAGAATCGGCGCCAGTTTCCTTGACGGTCACGCGTCACTCTCCACCGGCGGAGAATACGCCGCCACGCTCGCTTCAGCCAAAGATATCAACAACGTGAATCGCAGCCTGCTGTCGCTTTATAATTCTCCTTCGACCGGCGACTACACCATTTACAATATCAAGCCCCAATAAGCTCAGTTTTTTGCGTCCAGCTCTTTCGACGTGAAATCTCCGCATGCCGAAGGAGGTGAGTAAATCCGGGTGACCGTCCCTGTAAAATCAGGATGAATCACCCGGTTGTTTTTCCGGCCAGCCGCAGAGGGGAAGTTTCTTCCGGTCGTACCGAGGGACAACTGAACCGGGAGAATCGGCTTTTCCACTGAAATTTTTCGCGCCTCTCTGCCGGCAGCTTCGGTCTGTCGGAACCCCCCGGGTGAAAAAATGACATTTTTTTGCGCGAATAAGTAACAATAAATCCTCTTGCCTTTCCGGCAGATTTGACTATAATTATTTGCGTGCGGTAATTTGTAGGATAAACCATGAGCTGATTTTCAATCTCCGGATGTATTTTACATCTGTTCATCGCGCGGAATCCGGAAATATCCGCAGGGAGTTCAATTCCGCACGGACATAGAAATATCAGTCGGCAAATTACCTGCGACATTGGAAAACAGATCAATAAAGGAGCCTGAAACATGAAGAAAATCGTCCGCTTCACCCTGATCGAACTTCTGGTCGTCATCGCGATCATCGCGATTCTCGCCGCGATGCTGATGCCCGCCCTCTCCAAGGCCCGGGAAGCCGCCAAAAACAGCAACTGCCTCAGCAATCTCCGTCAATCCCAGTTCGCCGCCAATTCTTACGGTGACGCTTTTGACGGAGTTTACATCATGTATTTTGATTCCGCGGCCAATCCCTTCAAGGCCCGCATGCTCACCTGGGCCGACTGGCTGATTCTCAACAAAGACCTCCCTGAAACTCCCAACTTCGCCTCCTGCCCCTCCGATGCGGGTGGTCCCAAACGGCCCGGTTCACTATCCTATTACGGAATGGAAAACACTTACGGCGTCGCCGGATATCAGAATCATGTAAGTTCCGACATCTACTACTGCCCCAACGGCCTCAACCGTTTCATCTCCGGTAAACGCATCCAGCAGCCCTCCAGCTACCCCTACTTGTCCGACACTTATCAGGATACCTGGAAGCGCCAGACCTATATCTGGAGTGCTCAGCCGGGTAATTTCGGTCTTAACGCCCGTCACAGCGGCCGGATCAACAGTTCCTTCATGGATGGACATGCCGCCTCACAGACCGCGCTGGAGTTTTTCAAAGGCGCCAAAGACAGCGGGCAGATGTTTCCCAGCTGGACCGTGGAAACCGCTGCGTGCAAGTACTTCGACGCCAACCTGGTATTGCGCCCCTTCAATCAATAGGATCGGCGGGGTTCCGGAACGTCATGGTCTTGTGACCTCCCCGGCTTCAAGATCCGGGAAGAACGGCACCAGATCCTGAAGCCGGAGCATGATTTCCGTCACTCGAAACAATTTCTTAAAATCGGTTCAACTTGCTCAGTAGAAGAAAATGGCTATACGTAGAAATTTATTCGCCTCCCTTTTTGCCGTCGGCTGTGCCTTTGCCGCGGCTGCCGCACCGGAACTCCAGATCGATGTCGATGTTTACGACAACATCATGTGGCCGACCCCGGACATGGGAAAGGATTTCACTGCCGAAAGCATCGCGGAATTTTTCAAACGCTGCCGGGAAAACGGCGTGACCCGGGTGCTCTGGCGCGCGAACTGCCAGGCGGCCAATTATCCGAGCCGTCTCAATCACCACCTCGGCGACTGGGGCGCGATCCGCACTCAGAGTGACACCCGGCGCGCGGACGGCGCTTTCGCCGCCCGGGTCGCAGTCGGCAAGGGCGGCGACGGCAGAATCACCCCGTCCCGCGACTTCGGCGGCATTGTTCAGCCTTTCACCCCGCCCCGGGACGGGAACTACTCCTTCTCCGCCCGGGTTTCCGCCGATGATCCGCGCGTGTTTGCCGCGGTTCTCAGCGCCGACGGCAAACGGGTGATCGCCCGCGGCGAAACTCCCGCCGGGATCAATGCCGACGGTTTCAGCGAAGTGAAAGTCGATTTCTCCGCCGCAGAACCGGTGCTGGTCGGCGTGTTCGCCCCGGTGGATCGCGAAAGCGTCCTGATTGTCGACGCCGCCAAACTGGCCGGTGACGACGGCGTCAATCTGCTTGAGAACGGCGATATGGAGTTGTTGCGCGATCTTGCGCCCGATTTCTGGAAGAGCTTCAATGCGAAGTTCATCGTCGCCAACGGCGACTTCACCTCCATTCCCCAGGAAGAGCTCAAAAAACGCTTTCCCGGCAGCGAAGGCATGGCGAAATCAATCCGTGCTGTTCTCTCTCAGAACCAGCCGGAACGCTGTGAACGCTCGGTGAACTCCTCCGATCTGCTCGCCGCCGCCGTCAGGGAAGCAGAAGCAAACAACGTGAAAATCTATGCCTGGATCGATCCGGTCGACGATGGCCGTTATTCGCTGCCGCCGGGACTGGCCTGGCGTTCACGCTTCGCGGAAAACCATCCGGAGTTCGCCGCGCTGGCCGCCAACGGCGATATTCACCCGGGGTTGCTCTGTTTCGGTTATCCGGAGGTCGCCGATTACAAGACCGCGCTGGTTAAAGAACTGCTCGATTACGGAGTGGACGGCGTCGCCTTGAAAATGCATTTCCAGCACAGCATGTTCTGGGACGGCCAGCGGCACGATTACAGTCGCTACCTGTACAACGATATCGCACTGGCCGATTACGACCGCCGGTACGGCAAACCGGCCGACGGCAAATATGACGAACAGCTGCTCCGGGAAATTTACGCGGACTATATTCTCGACTGGCTCAAATCGCTGCGGCCGCTTTTCGACCGGTACAACGCCAAACTCTGCTATTATGCGGCGCCTTCCCGGACGCTGGATACGATTTCCGGTTCACTGCCGCTCGATCCCGAAGAGGTAATCCGTTCGGGTGCGATCGATGAGTTTCTCGTCGAACCCCGTCAGGGATCCGGCAGCCAGACCGCCGTATTCGAACGTATCGAGAAAGAGTTCGGACTCCTCGCATTGTGCCGTCTTCACCAGGTGAAATATGGTTTCGATTACTATATCACCGCCCCCTGGCGCACGATCAAGGAGGATGAACGGCTGGCCGATTACATCTCCGGACACCTGACCGCGCTGATGAAAGAAGATCTCGACTTCGTCGGCCTCTACGAAGATCTGAACATCTGGCACCGTAAACTCTGGCCGATGGTCGGCGAAGTTCATCGCGCCACCCGGGATTTCGTCGCGCCGAAACGCGATTACGTACTGCCCGAACGCCGCCGCCCCGGCCTGATTCAGAAAGCGACCATACTGATCAACGGCGCCGAAAACCGGGAGAGTTCGAAACTCTGCGACGGCGATGGGTCGGAAACCTCATCCCTGCTGCTTGCCGTCAACAACGCCGAAATAGAAATCCGCTGGCGCGAACCGCAGGAAATCCGGGAGGTGAGCATTGACTCCGGCGCTCCCAGCTGTGCCGAAAATCCCAGCGGAGCCTGCGAAATCGCAGAGTATACCCTCAGCGCATTCGTCGACGGCCGCTGGATCAACATCGGCAGCGCCGGTAATGCATCCGTCGACGACTCGGGATATATTCACATCAATAAATTCGCCCCGCTCAAAACCACCGCGCTCCGGCTGAACAACCTGAAAAGCGCAGACACCGGGATGCGTTTCACCGGCCCCGTGGACGAGGCACACCGAAATCTCATACTCCGCGAAATCGAAGTGCGCTGAGGTGACCACACGACGCGCTTTCGGCGGCGGGCCTCCCACCCCAAAGTGCGTCGTCTGTGTGCCGCCTCCATCCTCCGCCTCCACGGGAAGGCCCGGGAAGAACGGATGAACGCTCAACGGGATTCCGAGGGCAATATTCCAAAGCGTTCGCGGAAGCGTTTTGTAAAATAGGCCGGGTGTGCAAAACCGCATAACTCCGCGATCTCCGCAATGGTAAGCTGATTCTGCCGCAACAGCTTGCGTGCCAGTTCCCAGCGCAGTTCATCCACATATCGCTTTATGCTGATCCGGTAGTCTCTCCGGAACACCCAGGCCAGATGATTGGGCGAACAACCGAGCCGATCGGCCAACGTCGTGGCGGAATGAAAAGTCTCCGGAGCTTCGCTGACAATCAACAGTCTCGCCTTCCTTGCCAACCGACACGGATGAAACTCCTCCTCCGGACCGATTCCCCGCCGTGCTTCGAGCAGATCCCGGCGCAACGCTTCAATCAGTACCATGCAGAGTTTTTCGGCTACTGGATGCCGGCCGTTGAATCCGTCGCCAAGATCGCGAACCAGCGTCGTGGCCAGTGAATGATAAAATACCGTATCGTCAAGCCGAACCTGCGGTCCGACCAGCGGCTTACGTTCACAGATCCGCCCCCGCCCCGAACAGCCGATGTGGAAATCCGAATATTTCAACCCCGCCAGCACCACCAGATTGATGAAGTCATCCCCGCCGAAGTTATTGCTCAGTTCCAGCTCCGCCTTTTCGCCGTCGAGCACCAGAATATCCCCGGGATACACCTCTATCGTCTTATTTTCCAGCCGAAAACCGCAACCGCCGCTGAGCTGAAAATAAATAGAAACATTTGCCGCCTGATAAAAACTCGCCCAGTCCCGCTTCAGCCAGTTCCGGGAAAAAACCGGATAAATAATCCGCATGCGCCCCGCCGCAAGTTCCCGCTCCAGCAGATCGAAAATCCGCATGAAATAGTCCCGCTCTGCCGCCGGATTATCCACGGTTTGAAATTCGGGCAGGTCAAAAAGTACACGTTTTTTCATCATGGCTTTCCGGTTGCCGTCGATCGTTAAAAAGTTACACTTTTCATAAAATAATGTTATCAAAAATAATTTCAAGGCAGCGATTGGCGATTATAATATAAACAACGATGGAAACTCTCCTTCTCAAACCAAACCCCGGAGGATCCGTATCATGTCACAAGCAACCAGACTCTTTACGCTGATCGAACTCCTCGTCGTGATCGCGATCATCGCGATCCTCGCCGCGATGTTGATGCCCGCCCTCTCAAAAGCGAGAGAAGCGGCCAAGGCGAGCAGCTGCATCGCCAACCAGAAGCAGATCGGCACCTTTTACGCGATGTACGCCGACGACAACACCGGACTGATCGTGCCCAATGCCTCCGACGTCTACGGCTACACCACCTGGCCGGCGATGCTCGCGGCAAGCGGATACATCCGCTCCTCCGAACCGATCAACGTCGGCGAACGCGA
>CAKUKT010000083.1 GCA_934663655.1 uncultured Victivallaceae bacterium | reverse complement strand
GTGTACTGGATCGTGCCGCTGGTTTGCGGAGTGGTGTCGTGTGCGCCGTGGCTGGTGCGGGAGTTGCGGCAGTCGCGGTGGGTGAAACTGCTGGCGCTGCTGGGGATGTTGTGGTTCGGCGTTGCGGAGGCGACGGGGATCTGGTATTATTTCAGTCAGGAGATTGCGGATGTGCCGCTCGCGCGTTCGTTTGCGTTTTACCTGCCGGTGGCATTCATCGGCGCCTTCATCATCCTCTGGTTCTGCCCGAAGCAGCCTGAACGCAAATACCGCGGGCTCACTCTCGGAACCCTCGGCGAACCGGTCGCGGTCGCCAAAAAGTGAGGAACAGCGTCAGAATCCGGCCGGATGGAACTCCACCGGAAGCGTTTCGGAATGGACCCGGCGACGGGATGTGATTTTCCGGATCAGCAGGTCGGCAGCGGTTTCGCCGCAGCGGTAGCGCGGGGCAATGACGACATGACGCCGGAGCGGCGTTCCCGGCCGTACGACTCCGTCACAGCCGACGACTGGAATATTCAGGTGGCGTTCGCGCAATAATGCGAGCAGTTCCGGCAGCTGATGGTCGTAGGCGGCGAGCAGCGCATCCGGAGTGGCGCGGTCGAGAATGGCCGCCAGGGCGGGAGCGCCGGAATCCCGGAGCGGGCGGGCGTCGCCGATCAGGGCGGGATCGATCCGGGTATGGCGCTGAACCGCGGCGAGGTAGGCGTTGAATTTCTGCAGCTGCCCCGGATTCACCAGGCTGCGGGTTTGCCCGACGAAGGCGATTCTGGAACCTCCGGCGGCAGCGAGAAAATCCACCGCATCCCGGATCCCCGGTGCGAAATCGAATGTCACCTGGGTGATTGTCGGATCGTCCACCGGATCGCAGGCGGTGACGAATGGGGTTCCGGTGGCGCGTATCAGATCCAGAATACGGGCTTCACTGATCCCGAGTACAATTCGTCCCGCGGCGGGGGTGAATGGCGGAACCTCCGGTTTGATCAACCCGGTGACGGGATCGGACTCCAGCGGTGTCAGCACCGCCCGGAATCCTGCCGCGGACAGCCGGGTAACCATGCCTTCCCAGATATCGGCCCAGAATGGATGGCTGAAAACAGTGGTGAATCCTTCGAACACCACCTCCACCAGGCGATTCGCCGCGGTTTCCCGGTGCAGATCTCCGGTGATGCGGGTGCCGAGGCGGCGGCGACGTTTGATCACGCCCGAGGCGACCAGGCGGGCGAGAGCTTTATTCACGGTCTTGATGTTAACCTGAAATTCCTCCGCCAGTTCCCGGCTCGTCGGCAGCAGTTCCGGATAGGTTCCGTCGCTGATGCGTTGACGAATGGTTTTGAGGATCACGGGTTGTTTTTCTTCCATGGGGAATTTCTCCGGATTTCACCGTTGCGTTCCGTTGTGGCGCCATTTTTTTTATTGGTAATATAACCATACCACAATTTTGAAAATTTACAAATTAAAACCATACTTTAACCCCTTTTTTGGTAGAAAAAACCTTGAATTACCATTTTTTCGTGATATAATAAACCATATAAAACCATAGTTAACCCGGAAACGGAGCTGGAAAATGTCGAACATCAAAACCATGGCCACCGTTATCGAACGCCCCGGTGAGGCGGCGTACCGCGAAGTCACCCTGACCCCGAAACAGGCCGATACCGTTGTCTGCCGGACGCTGATGAGTGCGATCAGCACCGGTACGGATATGAAGACTTACCATGGCTTGCAGCACCCGGAACAATGCTTTTATCCGTTGGTGCCTGGTTATGAGAATATGGGAGTGATTCTGGAAGAGGGGGATTACGCTCCCGGTCTCCGGAAGGGGACGCGGGTGATGATCAACGAATGCCGCCGCTATCTCGACTGTTGTTCGGCGTGGGGAGGCGGCACCGGATTGGTGCACAAGGACTCCGCGAATGCCGGCGCCAACGACCGGCTCTGTCCGGTACCGGACAATGTTTCTGATGCGGACGCGGTGCTCGCCTATCTGGCCTGTGTCCCTCTCAAGGGAATCGAACGCTTCCAGCTGCGCCCCGGCGAAGTGGTACTGGTTTTCGGAGCCGGGATGGTCGGGATCAGTGCGATGCAGATTCTGAAGATCAAATGTCCGGAATTAACCGTGGTTGCGATCGAACCCCATCCTTTCCGTCGCGAAATCGCCCGGAAATACGCCGATTACGTCTTTGATTTCGCCGACGCCGTCGAGCGGGTGCGCGAGCTCACCGGCGGCAGTATGGCCGATAAAATCATCGAATGCTCCGGCAATCCCGAGGTGCCGGGGGTGCTGCACCGGTTCATCAAAAGCGGCGGCTGGGGCGACGACGATGAACCCGGGCACATTCACCTCAACGGCGACTACCCGGAAAAACTGGTGTTCGACCATTATCACCGCTGGTTTGTGAAAAATGCGACCATCACCATGACCTGCGCGATCAAATACCGCGGCAAAGCGGAAATTCTCCGGTGGATGAGTGAAGGCAAGTTCAACACTTCGCATCTGCCGATCGAGATCTGGCCGGCCGGTAAAGCGGCCGAAGCCTTCAAGTATCAGAGTCAGCACGGGGCGGGGGTGTTCAAAATTCTCTTTGACTGGCGCTGTGATGCGTAATAATTCCGGAAAGGGAGACGACCATGAGTGCAAAGCCGAAAATCATTTTCATGCCGCACGCGAATATTCAGTATTCGCAGCTTGAACCGGCGCGTCGGGCCTGGGTGATTGAGAACTCCTATCGTCCGCTGTTTGAACTGGTGCGCGACAGCGGTTGCAAAATCGCCTTTGAGGCTTCCGGCCGCACTCTGGAGGTGATGCACCGGGAGGCGCCGGCGGTGTTGGCGCTGCTGGCCGAACTTTGCCGCGACGGTCTGATCGAACCGGTAGGTTCACCGTTTATTCACGTGATGCTCGCGAACATTCCACCGGAGGTCGGACTGGATACGCTCCGGCACGGGTTGGACTCGTGGGAGAAATATGTCGGAGTGCGGCCGTCCGTCGGCTGGAATCCGGAGTGTGGCTGGGCCTCGTTTCTCCCGGAAATCTATCGGGAAGCCGGATTCAAGGCACTGGTTGCCGACGCCGACAGCTTTCTGCTCTCGTTTCCGGAGGTGCGCGAAGCGACCGGTCTGGCCTACGATGTGCAGGGGCACAGCAACAAGAACCACCTCTTTAAAATCGAGGAGTTCATTGCGGACAAGCCGGAATTTCTACGTTATCTCACCAATCCGTCGGTGGCGCCGAATGGGCTGCAACTGCTTTTCCGGAGCGACAGTATGGCCAATCCGATGCTCTGGTATCTGATGGGCGCGACCGAGGGAATGCGGCAGGACCCGGTATCGCTGGAGGAGATTGCCGCGATGCTGGAACGCTGGAAGGGCCGCGTAGCGGCGACCGGCAGTTTCATTCTGCCTTATGCCGAGGACGCTGAATATATCGGGACCTCGGCCTATTTCTACGTAAAGCAGTTCAATCAGGCGCGCTTTTTTGAACCGGAACCGGCGAGTATCGGACGATTCCGGGAATTGATCGAGACTGCGCAGCGGCTCGGCTATGAACTGGCGACGCCGAGGGAGGTGCTCGCTTCAGCCGTCAACTGGATCGAAAATGATCGCATCGAGCAGATCGAAAACGGCGTAGCCTGGCACGGGGGGACCGCCAAGGCGTGGGCAAATACCGAATATTCCCGGTTGCTTGACCCGGTCTGCCGTTCGCTTTATGACGGCGTCACGACTCTGCGTCGCCGCCTCGGCGATCGGAGCGAACTCGATCAGGCGCTCAAGGCGCTGACCAGCGCCTGGGTTTCCGATTCCCGCTGGCCGCCGCCGCCGACTTCGCCGGGGCGATTCAACGTGGCCGAAACCATCGCCGACCTGAAGCTGGCCAACTCGTTGCTCCGGCTGGCGATGGAGCGGGGCGGCATCGCCGCGCGCCGCGCGCTCTACTCGCCGGAACTCATGGCGACGGAAATCAATCTGGTCGAAAACCTCTTGATGGAGAGAAAATACTTCGGGGAGTAACCCCCCCTTTTCTCCGTAGAACGGCGAAAAAAATGGCTCCGCGCACACGCGCGAAGCCATTACGATGCCCGGACGCATTTCACTCCGATTGATTGTTATTGTTTTGTCGGGGCGGTTTCGCCGGGAAGCACCTCGGAGGCGTTGTTACGTGCCCGGAGTCGGTATTCGGTATAGAAGCGTCGGCCGAAACCGACCAGCCGTCCATTTTCAAACACCAGCGGCATACACTCGTCCTCGGTGGTGAGTCCGTCACACCAGACCGGTTCGACATAGTAGAACCAGCAATCCGGAGTGCAATACTGTTCGTCGCTCAGCGGTTCCCCCATGATCGCCAGCACCTCCTCCTTGGTCTGACCGATTCGGAGCGCTTTGGCGTTTTCGACGTTGTCGGCGGCCTCATGCCACGGCAACAGCGAACAACCGGTTCCAGCCAGCAGCAGTAGGGCGGCCATCAGAAGCGTACGGGGCATCTTGTTTCTCCCGAGATCAATCCTGGGCCGTAAAATCGCTCTTTGAAGCTCCGCATTCCGGGCAAACCCAGCTGGAGGGCAGATCTTCAAAAGCGGTTCCGGGGGCAATGCCGTTGTCGGGATCGCCTTTGGCCGGATCGTAAACATAACCACAGACATCACAGACGTACTTTTTCATTTTATCCTCCCTGCGTTATTATTTTTTTACGCGTTTCAACAGTTCGGCGCCCAGCGCCGCCCCGCGTTCATGGAATGCCCGGAGATCCTCCTCCGTCGGCATGTATTTCACCTGAACCGCCTCGAAGGGCTGTTCCAGCTTCATGGCGGTAAATTCCGCCGCGATCTGTTTGGCTCCTTCGCCGCTCCAGCCGTAGGAACCGAAAGCAAACGCCAGTTTATTCTTCGGCCGGAGACCCCGGAGGTAATTCAGGACATCCGCAATCGCCGGATAGACCTGATTGTTCATTGTCGGCGCTCCGAAGGCGATGATTCCCGAAGCTGCTGCTTCCGTCATAATCGCGCTGCGGTCATTGACGGCGAGATCGGTGACGACCACTTCGATTCCGGAGGAGCGCAGCCCGTCGGCAAGCGCGTTGGCGAGAAGCCGGGTCGAACCCCACATCGTGGCGTAAGCCACCAGGGCGCGGGCACGCGGCTTCTGCTCGGCCGCCTCGCGGTAGAGCTTGAGGATCCAGGCGATGCCGTCCTTTCTCCACAACGGTCCGTGATCGGGGGTGACGACCGCGATGTCGAGATTGAGGCCGGGCAGGGAGTCGAGCAGTGCCAGCACCCGTTCGGACTGCAGCAGCAGGATATTGGCAAAATATTTTCTTGCTTCGCAGTCGAGAATGTATTCGTCGCATTCGTCCGCCCAGAGCCGGCTCGTCGCCAGATGCATGCCGAAGGCGTCCTGAGAAAAGAGCACTTTGTCGACATCATAATAGGAAACCATGCTGTCCGGCCAGTGAAGCATTTTGGTGTCAAGCACGGTAAGTTTGCCGGCGCCGAGTTCGAGCGTCGAACCGTTGGCCAGCGGCGTCACTTCCGGCAGTCCGGGGTAATAGGCGCCGAGGGTTTTTGCGCCGATGGTTGAAGCGAAGATCTTATCCGGTTTTATCGCCGCCGCCGCCCCCGGAAGGCCGCCGGAATGATCCGGTTCGGAATGGTTGGAGATGATGTAGTCGATACGCTTTGGCTCGATCACCGAGGCGATACGTGCGAGCATCTCCGGTACGAACGGTGCTTTCACCGTGTCGATGAGCGTGATTTTTTCATCGATAATCAGAAAAGCGTTGTAGGTGGTGCCGCGTCCGGTCTGGTAACCGTGGAAATTGCGGACATTCCAATCAATCGCCCCCACCCACCAGACATGGGCGGAAATCTGTTCGGCTTTGAAAAATTCCTTCATGATCCCAGTGCTCTTTCTTTGATCGCCCCATGTCCCTTCTTCCGGATAGAAGCGGGGACACATGGGGGTTATTTCTGCTCTTTCTTCCAGAGTCCGTGGAGGTTGCAGTAGGCGCGGATCTCCAGTTTCGGCCCCATCGGTACGTAAAACGCCGCCTGCGGAAGATCTCCCGGACGGAGGTGGTAGCGGTTGACGTAGGAACCGTTGATGACTTCAATCCAGGCGATGTAGTGCTCCTCTGTCATCGGGTGCGGCACTGAACCGACTTTGACCAGCATGCCGTTTTCGTAGGATTCGGCCACCGGAACATGTTTTTCCGCCGCACCGTCCGAGGTGTTGGCTTTTTTAAACACCATCGGTTTTCCGCAGCAGACCAGTTGTCCGCCGCCGATTCCGGTCACTTCGACGAGGTTGCCGCAGATCGGGCAATGGTAAATTTCCTGAAGCTGAGTACTCATGACAACTGTCTCCTTTTCTGGCTGCCGCAGGCCGGAACCGCCCGGCCATCTCCCCTTTTCGTTAATATAATCTCACCGGATCGCTCTTTCAAGGTTGAATTGCGTTCCGGCGAAGAAAAAACTGCTTCAAGTGGTATTCCCATGGTCGGGGAAGGGGTTGGCAAGACGTTTTGCAAGCTGTGAAAAACGGACTTCGTACCGGGTGTTCCGGGTGGCCATCGCGACTGCGCGGGCGCTGCCGACGATAACCAGCAGTTTGCGGGCGCGGGTCATGCCGGTGTAGAGCAGATTGCGCTGAAGCATCATATAGTGTTGAGTGGAGAGAACCAGTACCACGGCGGGAAATTCGCTGCCCTGCGATTTGTGGACGGTGATCGCGTAGGAGTGCACGAGCTGATCGGCTTCGGCGAAGGTGTAATCAACCCGTCGCGTGCCGTCAAAGCGGACGGTGAAACGTTTGGCTCCGGTGAAGATGGATTCGATTCTTCCCATGTCTCCGTTGAACACCAGTTTATCGTAATTGTTGCTGGTCTGCATCACCTTGTCGCCGACCTTGAATATCCGGTCGCCATTCGGGAAGCTGGGACGGTCGCCGCCGTTCAGTCGCGCGGCCAGTGCCGTATTGAGGGCGACGGCGCCGCAGCCGCCGCGGTTCATCGGAGTCAGCACCTGGATCTCCTCGATCGGATCAAATCCGAAATGGGCCGGAATACGTTCCGCGGTCAACATCTCCACGGTCTGCAGAATCTGTGCCGGATCGTCGCGGTCGATCCAGTAGAAGTCGCTCTCCGGTTCTCCGGGGGAGGGGCGTTCCGGAGTCAGACCGCGGTTGACGCGGTGGGCATTGAGGATGATCCGGCTGTTCTCCGCCTGCCGGAAGACATGCACCAACCGGGTGACGTCGAAATGACCCGAGGCGATCAAGTCGGAGAAGACATTTCCCGGGCCGACCGAGGGAAGCTGATCGGCGTCTCCGACCAGCACCACCGAAGTCCCGGGCCGGATCGCCCGGAACAACGCCAGTGCCAGCGGCAGATCGAGCATTGAGGATTCATCGACGATCACTATCCGGCAGTTGAGCGGGTTGCTCCGGTCGTGGGCGAAGTGTCCGGTGGCCGGGTCGAAAGCCAGCAGCCGGTGTAAAGTCTGGGCGCTGACTCCGGTGCTTTCGCTGAGACGTTTGGCGGCCCGGCCGGTTGGCGCCGCCAGCGCAATTTTCTGTTTCGCCGCCAGTGCGCGGGCGACGATTTCGCCCACCACGGTGGTCTTGCCTACTCCTGGACCGCCGGTGATGATTGTCAACGGGCGGCGGGAAACGGCATTGATCGCGTCGAGTTGTTCGCCGGCGAGTCGGATCTTTGCGGCGGCGCGCGGTCGCAGTCGTTGTCCGGCAAAATCCCGGACTGAGGCGAGACGGGCGATCAATCGCGGCAGCTCGATCTCCGCCGCCAGCAGCGCCGGAGTATAGATGAAGTCGCCGTCCCGGAAAAGCAGCCGCCGGGTCAACGCGGTTTGAAGTCCGATTGCAGACGACTCGGAGGAGATCGGACCGAGCAGCGAGGCGGTGGCGGCGACGAGGTTCGAATCGGGGAGGCAGACGTTGCCGGCGGTGATGGCGTTGTTCATGGCGAAAACCGTAGCCGCCGCCAGCCGGTCCGGAGAATTTTCGGCGAATCCGAGTTCGCGCGCGATGGCGTCGGCTTTGAGAAAACCGATGCCGTCGATTTCGTCGGCGAGGCGGTACGGGTTGGCCTGGATGATTTCGAAACTTTTGTCTCCGTACCGTTTGATCAGCCGTGCGCAGTAGGCCGGAGAAATTCCCAGCCCCTGAAGCGAAATCAGATTCTCGCGTTCACCGGCGGAAGCGCGCCAGTCGGCGATGATCTCCTGAAGTTTTTTCGGGCCGATACCCGGAACTTCCCGCAGGCGTCGGGGAAAATTTTCCAGCACTTCCAGCGTTTCGTCACCGAAGTGTTCGACGATCATTTCCGCGGTTTTGGGGCCGACGCCCCGCAGTGCCGAAGCGAGAAAGCGACGGATTCCCTCCCGGTTCTGCGGCGGGGCGGAATGGAACTGGGACACCCGGAACTGCCAGCCGAATTCCGGATGCTTTTCAAAGGTGCCGGTCGCTTCGATCCGCTGCCCGGCATTGAGTTGAGCGAGCGCACCGCTGGCGACGACTTCCACTCCGGAATCCAGCCGCAGTACCGCGATCGCATAACCGTTGTCGGGATTGACGTAACGCATCCGGATCACTTCGGCATGCAGAACCCCGTCCGGCCCGAGCGCAGGGGGACGAAAAAGCGTCGCCGCCGGTTTGGGGCGGGCGCGAAAACGATTGCGGTTGTCCATGGAATAAAAATACATCCGTCTGCGGGATTTTTCCAGTTCACGAAGTCGGGAAATGGAAAATCTTTACGGTTGGCACCTGATTGCCGATTGTCACTTGACATTATGGAAAAAGGAGATATATTATTACTTCGTCAATTATTATGGTATGGTTTTATTCATTATTCATACAGAGGTGAAAACATGTCCCAGCATCCGAGTCTCCGCGTCGGCGGCAAAATTCGCAAAATCCGCAATGTCATGAAGCGCTATGAGCGTATCGACGTTCTCCGCGCCAACGGTCGTATTACCGAGGAGAAGGTGCTCGGACTGCCGAAAACCAAGCCGGTTGAGATGTGATCCGGATTGAAGACGGCGAACGGGGCGGACGGATGCTTCCGAGAACGCTTCGTTATTTATGATGATTTGAACGCATCCCTTGAGAGGGGTGCGTTTTTTTTGGTGTTTTTTAGTGCCTCCCGGGGGAGGCGTTGGTAATACGGCGAATCAGGCTGTCGAGAATAATCTCCGTGGTGAATGTGCCGGCCTGGAAAGAGAGAACGATCCGGCCGCCGGGGCCGTCGGTTGATTGTCCGGTGGCGCGAAGGTTAAAACGATTGGGAGGGGGAATGATGAAATTGCGACGATTGCTGTGGTTGCTGTTCGGCGTGGTGGCGCCGCTCATCTGGGGTGTCGGGTGTCACACTGCGCCGAAACCGGCCGGTGAAGCGGCGGCGGCAGAGAAAACAGCGGTGGTTATGACCGCTGCTCCGGATAATTTTTATCGGGTCAGTGCGGAGATCTGGCGTTCCGGGCAGCCGGACCGGGAGGAGTTT